>DASVLM010000026.1:0-10772 GCA_036384875.1 Noviherbaspirillum sp. | reverse complement strand
AGCGCGAGGTTCTGGCCCAGCTCGGTCCAGAACTCGGTGATCTTCGGCAGGTTCTCGTTATAGGCAGCCCGCAACTCCGGTGTATCGACCACGGCATTCAGATGGCCAACCACCCCCCAGGCGCGTGACAGGCGTTCCGTCGAGTTTTCCAGCGGTTCGACGAAGTCGTCCCAAGTCACTTCATCCATCGGCGCTTCCAGACGCGCGACAACGGCGCGGTTTTCTTCCAGCAGCGCCGTGACGGCCGGGGTGACATGCTCCGGCTTGATGGCGTCGAAACGCGGCAGGTCGGAAAAATCGAGCAGGGGGTTCAAGTTAGTGGTCATGCGGGTTCAGGTTCTTTCTGCGGCTTCAATAGTGTTAACAAGCAGCATCGTAATTGTCATCGGGCCGACGCCTCCCGGCACCGGAGTGATCCAGCCGGCGACTTCCTTCGCGTTGGCGAAGTCGACGTCGCCGCACAACTTGCCTTCATCGTTGCGATTCATGCCGACATCGATGACGACGGCGCCCGGCTTGATCATGTCGGCAGTGACGATATTGCGCTTGCCGGTAGCGACCACGAGGATATCGGCCTGCCGCGTGTGATGGCCGAGGTCCCGGGTCTTCGAGTTGCAGATGGTGACGGTTGCGCCTGCCTGCAAGAGCAGCATTGCCTGCGGCTTGCCGACAATGTTGGAAGCCCCGACCACGACCGCGTTCGCGCCGCGTACCGGGTAGTCGATGGATTCCAGCATCTTCATCACGCCGTAGGGAGTGCAGGGGCGGAACAGGGGCTGGCCGGTCATGAGCAGGCCGGCATTGCTGATATGGAAACCGTCCACATCCTTCTCGGGGGCGATCGCTTCGATCACCTTATGAGCATTGATGTGTGCAGGCAAGGGAAGTTGCACCAGGATGCCGTGAATTTTCGGGTCCTTGTTCAGCGCATCGATGCGGGCAAGCAGCGCGTCCTCGCTCATGTCCGCTTCATATTTCTCCATGACGGAATAGATGCCGTTGTCCTGGCAAGCCTTGACCTTGTTGCGGACATAGACCTGCGAGGCGGGGTTGTCGCCGACCAGTACCACGGCGAGGCCGGGCTGCTTGCCTTGGGCGGTCAGGGCGGCGGCACGCTTGGCGACTTCGGCGCGCAGTTGCTGGGAGAGGAGATTTCCGTCGATGAGTTGTGCAGACATGGGGATGGGAAGGGTAATTGCGGATCAAAATTGGATTATAAGGCGGCGAGGCGTCCAAAGCGGCAATAACCGGGCGTCTCATTTGCTGCGATGCACTACGCGTATTTCACATTATAAAAAGTGATCTCGTATTTTGAAAAATTAAATAAGTGCTGTTAGAATATTTTCACCGCGCACCTTAACGGCAAAATCTTGTCAAAAAAAACCTGCCCTTGATCCCGGTCAGGAAAGCCCTTCAACCTAGGAGACGATACATGTCCGCCCAGCTCGACCAACTGTTGGCGCAAGCAGCCAACGATCCCGATGTAACGGAAACGCAAGAATGGCTCGATGCCCTTGAAGCCGTCATCGATACTGAAGGGCCCGAGCGCGCCCATTACCTCATGGAACGGATGGTCGACCTGGCACGCCGTCGCGGTGCCCACATCCCGTTCTCCAGCAATACCGCCTACGTCAACACTATCCCTGCCTACCTCGAAGAACACTGCCCCGGCAACCTGGAATATGAAGAGCGCCTGCGCTCCTGGATGCGCTGGAATGCAATGGCGATGGTGGTCAAGACCAACCGCGCCGACGGCGATCTCGGCGGCCACATTTCCTCCTTTGCCTCGCTGGCCAACATGCTGGGCATCGGCTTCAACCATTTCTGGCACGCCCCGACCGAAGACCACGGCGGCGACCTGCTCTACATCCAGGGCCATTCTTCCCCCGGCATCTACGCCCGCGCCTACCTCGAAGGCCGCCTGACCGAAGAACAACTGCTGAATTTCCGCCGTGAAGTGGACGGCAAAGGCCTGTCTTCCTACCCGCACCCGAAGCTGATGCCGGAATTCTGGCAATTCCCGACGGTGTCCATGGGCCTCGGACCGCTGATGGCGATCTACCAGGCGCGCTTCCTGAAGTACCTGCATGCACGCGACATCGCCAAGACCGACAACCGCAAGGTCTGGGTCTTCTGCGGCGACGGCGAGATGGACGAGCCGGAATCCATGGGTGCGATCGGCATGGCCGGCCGTGAAAAGCTGGACAACCTCGTCATGGTCGTCAACTGCAACCTGCAGCGCCTCGACGGCCCGGTACGCGGCAACGGCAAGATCATCCAGGAACTGGAAGCCGACTTCCGTGGCGCCGGCTGGAACGTGGTCAAGGTCATCTGGGGTTCCTACTGGGATGAACTGCTGGCACGCGACAAGGACGGCATCCTGCAGCGCGTGATGATGGAAACCTGCGACGGCGAATACCAGAACTACAAGGCCAAGGACGGCGCCTACGTGCGCAAGCACTTCTTCGGCAAGCATCCGAAGCTGCTGGAAATGGTCAGCAAGATGTCCGACGACGACATCTGGCGCCTGAACCGCGGCGGCCATGACCCGCACAAGATCTACGCCGCATTCAAGCAGGCGCAAGAGCACAAGGGGCAGCCGACGGTGTTGCTGGTCAAGACCATCAAGGGCTTCGGCATGGGCAAGTCCGGCGAGGCGCGCAACACCGCCCACCAGACCAAAAAGCTCGACGACGCGGCAGTGCGCGAGATGCGCGACCGCTTCAACATCCCGATCCCGGACGACAAGCTGGCCGAGATCCCGTTCTTCAAGCCGTCCGACGAAACGCCGGAAATGCAGTACCTGCACGAGCGCCGCAAGGCTCTCGGCGGTTACCTGCCGCAGCGCCGCGTACAGGCTGACGAAAAGCTGCCGGTGCCGGACATCTCCGCATTCCAGGCCGTGCTCGATCCGACCGCCGAAGGCCGCGAAATCTCCACGACACAGGCTTACGTGCGCATCATCACCGCACTGCTGCGCGACCCGAACCTCGGCAAGCGCGTCGTTCCGATTCTCGTCGACGAAGCGCGTACCTTCGGCATGGAAGGCCTGTTCCGCCAGATCGGCATCTTCAACCAGCAGGGCCAGCTGTACGAACCGGTCGACCGCGACCAGGTGATGTACTACCGCGAAGACAAGGCCGGCCAGATCCTGCAGGAAGGCATCAACGAAGCGGGCGGCATGAGTTCGTGGATTGCGGCAGCGACGTCGTACTCGACCAGCAACCGCATCATGATCCCGATCTTCATCTATTACTCGATGTTCGGTTTCCAGCGCTTCGGCGACCTGGCATGGGCAGCGGGCGATATGCGTGCGCGCGGCTTCATCATGGGCGGCACTGCCGGACGCACCACGCTGAACGGCGAAGGCCTGCAGCACGAAGACGGCCACAGCCACCTCATGGCGGCAACGATCCCGAACTGCATTCCCTACGACCCGACCTTCGCGCATGAACTCGCGGTCATCATGCACGACGGTTTGAAGCGCATGGTCGAGAAGCAGGAAGACGTGTTCTATTACATCACCGTGATGAACGAGAACTACGCGCATCCTGGCCTCAAGCCCGGCACCGAACAGGACATCCTGAAGGGCCTGTACCTGCTGCAGGAAGGCGACAAGAAGGCGAAGAAGCGTGTGCAGCTGATGGGCTCCGGCACCATCCTGCGCGAAGCGATCGCCGCGGTCGACCTGCTGAAGAACGACTGGGGCGTCGAAGCCGACGTATGGTCCGCGCCGTCCTTCACGCTGCTGGCCCGCGACGGCCAGGACGTGGAACGCTGGAACCTGCTGCACCCGACGGAAACGCCGCGTGTAGCGCACGTCACCGGCAAGCTGCAGGACACCAAGGGCCCGATCATCGCCACCAGCGACTACATGCACTTGTTCGCCGAGCAGATCCGTCCGTTCATGCCGAAGGGCCGCAACTACAAGGTTCTGGGCACCGATGGGTTCGGCCGCTCCGATACCCGTGCGAAGCTGCGCGAGTTCTTCGAGGTGAATCGCTACTTCGTCACGGTTGCGGCCTTGAAGGCATTGGCAGAAGATGGCGAAATCGATGCCAAGGTCGTTGCGGACGCCATCAAGAAGTACGGCATCGACCCGAACAAGCCGAATCCGGCCACGCTGTAAATCACAACATCACCTTTGCGCTCGACCGCCGCCGCGCCTGCTTCCAGTAAATGAAGCAGGTGGCGGCGAGAGAACAAGAACGGAGCTAAAACTATGAGTATGGTGGAAGTCAAAGTACCGGATATCGGCGATTTCAAGGAAGTGGAAGTCATCGAACTGATGGTCAAGCCGGGCGATACGGTCAAGGTCGATCAGTCGCTGATCACGGTGGAATCCGACAAGGCCTCGATGGAAATTCCGTCGAGCCACGCCGGCGTCGTCAAGGAAATCAAAGTCAAGGTCGGCGACAAGGTTTCCGAGGGCTCGCTCGTGCTGTTGCTGGAAGAAGGTGCAGGCGCTGCTGCTGTTGCTGCACCGGCCGCCGCTGCGCCTGCGCCGGCCCCTGCGGCTGCCCCCGCGCCTGCCGCATCGTCCGGCCCGGCAATCGTCAATGTGGAAGTGCCCGACATCGGCGACTTCAAGGAAGTGGAAGTCATCGAACTGATGGTCAAGCCGGGCGACACCGTCAAGGTCGAGCAATCGCTGATCACGGTGGAATCCGACAAGGCATCGATGGAAATTCCGTCGAGCCACGCTGGCGTCGTCAAGGAAATCAAAGTCAAGGTCGGCGACAAGGTCTCCAAGGGCTCCCTCGTCCTGACGCTGGAAACATCGGGCGGCGCCGCTGCGCCCGCTCCGGCAGTTGCCGCCGCTGCGGCACCGGCTGCTGCCACCGCCAGCGTACCGGCACCTGTACCGGCCCCGGCATCCAAGCCTGCTCCGACGGCTGCATTGGAGCCCGCGCCTGCCAGTATCAACAAGGCGCACGCATCGCCTTCCGTGCGCAAGTTCGCGCGCGAACTGGGTGTGGACCTGAATCGCGTCGCCGGCACCGGTCCGAAGAGCCGTATCCTGCATACCGACGTGCAAACCTTCGTCAAGGGCGTGATGTCGGGCGCGACTGCTGTTTCGTCGGCTGCACCGGCAGCGAAGGGCGGAAGCGGTGCAGGCCTGGACCTGCTGCCGTGGCCGTCGCTCGACTTCTCGAAGTTCGGCGAAACCGAATTGCAACCGCTGTCGCGCATCAAGAAGATCAGCGGACCGAACCTGCATCGCAACTGGGTAATGATCCCGCACGTGACGCAGTTCGAAGAAGCCGACGTGACCGACCTGGAAGAATTCCGCAAGGATTCCAACAATGCGCTGGCCAAGTCGGGCGTCAAGCTCACCATGCTCGCTTTCGTCATCAAGGCCAGCGTCGCGGCGCTGAAGAAGTTCCCGGCCTTCAATTCGTCGCTCGACGAAAAGGGCGAGAACCTGATCCTGAAGAAGTACTACAACATCGGCTTTGCTGCCGACACGCCGCAAGGCCTGGTGGTGCCGGTTGTCAAGAACGCCGACAAGAAGAGCATCTCCGAAATCGCGAAGGACATGGGCGACCTGTCCGCTGCTGCGCGCGACGGCAAGCTGAAGCCGGCCGACATGCAAGGCGCGACCTTCACCATCTCTTCGCTCGGCGGCATCGGCGGTACGGCCTTCACGCCTATCGTCAATGCGCCGGAAGTGGCGATCCTCGGCCTGTCGAAATCGTCCATCAAGCCGGTGTGGGACGGCAAGCAGTTCGCACCGCGCCTGATGCTGCCGCTGTCGCTGTCCTACGACCATCGCGTGATCGATGGTGCGATGGGCGCGCGCTTCGCGGCTTACCTGGCGGAAGTGCTGGGCGACATGCGCAAGACGCTGCTGTAAGCATGCTGTGATGCCGGTCATGGAAGCCGGCGCGGGATATTCGGAAATGAGAAAATCGCTCGTTTCCAGACATTGCCTCACCGGCTTCCAACCTAGCGGAGATCACCATGACCACTTGCGTCGTCGTCAAGAAGAACAACCAGATCGCCATCGCGGCGGATTCGCTCGTCACGTTCGGGGATACGCGCCTGTCGCATGCCTACGAAGTGAACGAGAAGGTGTTCCCGGTTGGCGATTCCTATGTCACGCTGGCCGGCACTGCCGCCCATTTCCCGGTCATGCGCAAGCTGCTGACCGGCATGGGCGAGGCATGCAGGCTGGGCAGTCGCGACGAGGTGTTCGAAACCTTCTCGAAGGTGCACGAAATACTGAAGGAAAAGTATTTCCTGAACACGAAGGAAGATGAGGACGATCCTTACGAGTCGTCGCAGATCACGGCGCTGATCGCCAATCCGCACGGCATCTTCGGTGTGTATTCGTACCGCGAAGTGTTCAGCTTCGAGCGCTTCTGGGGCATAGGCAGTGGACGCAACTTCGCGCTCGGTGCGATGTACGCGGCATACGACAAGATGGAAACTGCGCACGAAATTGCCGAGATCGGCGTACGCGCAGGCGAGGAATTCGATAAAAGCACATCGGGACCGTTCCGGATCTTCAGTTTCCCGATGAAAGACTAATGACAACGTCGTCCCGTGAGAGGGAGGGCGAGAATGGAGCTAAAGCCATGAGCATGATCGAAGTAAAGGTTCCCGATATCGGCGACTTCAAGGAAGTGGAAGTCATCGAACTGCTGGTCAAGCCGGACGACACCATCAAGGTCGACCAGTCGCTGGTGACCGTCGAATCCGACAAGGCAAGCATGGAAATTCCCTCCAGCCACGCCGGCGTCGTGAAGGAACTGAAGATCAAGCTCGGCGACAAGGTGTCCGAAGGCTCGGTCGTGCTGATGCTGGAAGCGTCCGGCGCTGCAGCGGCTGCACCCGCACCTGCGCCCGCTCCCGCGGCGGCCGCTCCGGCGCCTGTCGCTGCTGCGCCCGCGCCGCAGGCAGCGAGCTTCGGCGGCTCTTCCGATGTCCAGTGCGACATGCTGGTGCTCGGCGCCGGCCCGGGCGGCTACTCGGCTGCTTTCCGCTCCGCCGACCTCGGCATGAATACCGTGCTGGTCGAAAAATATGCCACGCTTGGCGGCGTGTGCCTGAACGTCGGCTGCATCCCGTCGAAGGCGCTGCTGCACATCGCCGCGGTGATCGATGAGACAGCTGCGATGGCGTCGCACGGCGTGAAGTTTGCCAAGCCCGAGATCGACATCGACGGCCTGCGCGGCTACAAGGAAAAGGTCATCAAGAAGATGACGACCGGCCTGGCCGGCATGGCCAAGGCGCGCAAGGTGAACGTGGTGCAGGGCGTGGGCCAGTTCATCAGCCCGAACCATCTCGAAGTGACCGCTGCCGACGGCAGCAAGAAGGTCGTGCAATTCAAGCAGGCTATCATTGCCGCCGGTTCGTCGGTGGTGAAGCTGCCCTTCGTGCCGGAAGATCCCCGCATCGTCGATTCCACCGGCGCGCTCGAGCTGCGCCAGATTCCGAAGAAGATGCTGGTCATCGGCGGCGGCATCATTGGCCTCGAAATGGCGACGGTGTACTCGACGCTCGGCGCGCGCATCGATGTCGTCGAAATGATGGACGGCCTGATGCAGGGCGCGGACCGTGACCTCGTCAAGGTCTGGCAGAAGTTCAACGAGAAGCGCTTCGACAAGATCATGACCAAGACCAAGACGGTTGCGGTGGAAGCGCTGAAGGAAGGCATCAAGGTTACGTTCGAAAGCGCCGACCCGGCAGTTGCCGCGCCCGAGCCGCAGCTGTACGACCTGGTTCTGGTGGCTGTCGGCCGCAGCCCGAACGGCAAGAAGATCGCCGCCGACAAGGCAGGCGTTGCCGTGACCGACCGCGGGTTCATCAACGTCGACAACCAGATGCGTACCAACGTGCCGCACATCTTCGCTATCGGCGACATCGTCGGCCAGCCGATGCTGGCGCACAAGGCGGTGCATGAGGCGCATGTCGCGGCGGAAGTGGCAGCAGGCGAGAAGTCCTACTTCGATGCGCGCGTGATTCCGTCGGTGGCCTACACCGATCCGGAAGTGGCGTGGGTCGGTATGACTGAAGACGAGGCGAAGGCCAAAGGCATCAAGCTGGAGAAGGGTCTGTTCCCGTGGGCGGCGAGCGGCCGTGCGGTGGCGAACGCACGCGACGAAGGTTTCACCAAGCTCTTGTTCGATGCAGAAACGCACCGCATCGTCGGCGGCGGTATCGTCGGCGTGCATGCGGGCGACATGATCGGCGAGATCGCGCTGGCGATCGAAATGGGTGCGGATGCAGTCGACATCGGCAAGACCATTCACCCGCACCCGACGCTGGGCGAATCGATCGGCATGGCAGCGGAAGTGTTCGAGGGTGTGTGCACGGACTTGCCGCCGGCGCGCAAGAAGTAAGTCTTTTACGGTCCTAAAAAAAGGGCGGCGCCAATTGGCGTCGCCCTTTTAGTTTCTGCAAGCTGAAAGACGGGTTTATCGAGGAACATTCCAGATGCCGGCCTTCCGTACAGGTTCGGCTACCTGCTTGTTGCAAGATGCTTATCGATTAACGGTGCAATCTCATCGGCACGCGTGCTGGCAAAGCCATGGTCTCCACCGGGAATGACACGCAGCTCCGTCCATGGGAGCAGCGATGCCAGGTGCTTGCCGACGCTCACCGGGCTGATAGGGTCGGCATCGCCCCACAGGAGCAATGTCGGCATGTGCAGCTTGTGGAGTTCGGCTTCCAGGTCTTCCTGATAGAGGCAGAACCAGGGAGGCAGCAAGGGATTTTCTTCCCGAAATGTCGGACGCCAGTCATGCGTGGCATGACTGCTCATGTCGATCCCGCCCGACGTGGCGGCTAACACCAAATGAGTGACAAGATCGCGTTTTTCGAGCGCTGCTCGAATGGCGATGATGCCTCCCATCGATTGCGCAATCAGTACGGTCGGCTGGTCGATATTGCTTACGACCATGGTGACAAGATCGTCAATGCCGTTGATGTCCGGGTCGGGCGGCGTGGCGCCGAATCCCGGCCATCCGAGGCAAGCCTTTGCAGCGGGATGCGAAAGCCTGGTCGCAACAGGCGACCAGAATTGTGGCGCTCCCATGGCACCGGGCAGAAACAGCAGTTTCGAGGGCATAGTGAACATGAAATATGTTCAATGCCGCAAATAGGCATCCGCCTGATACCGCTCCATGTGGATTTCGGGCTTGCTAAGCGGCGTCCAGCCATACTTGGCGTACAGGCCCGCGGCAGTGGTAGTGGCGAGGTTGAAGCGGCGCAGATGCTGCAGGTCTGGATGCGCGAGCACCGCTTCCACGAGCCGGCGCGAGATGCCTCGACCTCGGTGGCTGGTGACAGTGAAGACGTCCGCAAGATAGGCATACGTCGCGCGGTCCGTGACGACACGCGCGAAACCTACTTGCTCGCCGTCCTCGTAGGCGCCGAAGCAGATCGAATTGTCGATCGACCTCTTCACCACTTCGAACGGAATGCCGATAGCCCAGGTCGATTCTTCGCCCAGAAAGCGATGGATCGCATTCATGTCGAGCAGGGTCTTGTCGCAGGAAACCGTCACCACCATCGTTCAGCTCCTCATGAAAGTTGGGTCAATACGTCGGAGAGCATGGAGATCATCTGGTCGATCTCTTCCTTCGTCACGTTCAGCGCGGGCATGAAGCGCAGCAGGTCCGGGCGTGGCGAGTTCAGCAGCAGGCCGACCGGTTCCATGTCGCGCGCGATTTCGACGATCTTCGGGCCGATGTCCTTGCCGAGCTTGAGCGCGCGCAGCAGGCCTTCGCCACGTTCGCCTTCGAGGCCGTGCTTCTCGCAGAGCTTGAGCAATTCGCGGCTCATGTACTCGCCCTTGTCTTTCACCGATTGCAGGAAGCCGGGTGACAGCAGTTCGTTCAGCACGGCAATGCCGATTGCAGTCATCAGCGGATTGCCGTTGTAGGTGCCGCCTTGCTCACCCGGCTCAAATACCGCGACTGCTTCGCGGCAGAGCAGTGCGGCCAGCGGTACGCCACCGCCGATGCCTTTGCCGAGGGTCATGAGGTCCGGCTCGATGTTGGAGAGCTGGTAGGCGAAGAGTTCGCCGGTGCGGCCCATGCCGGCCTGCACTTCGTCGACGATCAGCAGCAGGTTACGCTGCTTGGTGAGCGCGCGCAGCTGCTGCATGAATTCGCGCGTGGCGGGAATCACGCCGCTTTCACCCTGCACCGGTTCCAGCATGACCGCCACCGTCTTGTCGGTGATGAGCTTCTCGACGCTGGCGATGTCGTTCAACTCCGCCTTGTGGAAGCCGGGCACCTGGGGGGCGAACATCGTGTCCCAGCCGGTCTTGCCGCTGGCGGACATGGTGGCCAGCGTGCGGCCGTGGAAGCCGTGGTTGAAGGTGATGATTTCGTAGCGGTTCTCGCCGGCGGCATTCTTGTTGACCTTGCCCCATTTGCGCGCCAGCTTGATCGCGCCTTCGTTCGCTTCAGCGCCGCTGTTGGCGAAGAACACGCGGTCGAAGCAGGAGTTTTGCGTCAGCAGCGAGGCGAGCACGATGGACGGCTCGTTATAGAACGCCGGCGACGGATTGATCAGCTTCTTCACCTGCTCGGTCGCTGCATCGACGATGCATTGCGGCGAGTGGCCGAGGCAGTTCACCGCCCAGCCTTGCAGGTAATCGAGATAGCGCTTGCCGTTGTTATCGGTCAGCCACATGCCTCGGCCCTCGGTGAAGACCAGCGACGGGCGGTTGGTGATCTGCATGAGGGCATTGACGTTGTACTGGCTGAATTCCATCTCGACTCCTGACGTGGGTTGGTTGAAAAGCAAAAATAAAA
>DASVLM010000025.1:0-4203 GCA_036384875.1 Noviherbaspirillum sp. | reverse complement strand
CACCCAATTGGCTAACTGGGGCGCGAATGCTGCCCGCGTCGATGTAATTCCGTTCGTCGTCGCCCGCGTCGTGCTGCAAGACTTCACCTGCGTGCCGCTGCTGGCCGACCTCGCCGCCATGCGTAACGTCGCCTCCAAGCTGGGCAAGAAGCCGAAGAATATCGAGCCGCTGGTGCCTGTAGACCTGGTCGTCGACCACTCGGTGCAGATCGACCACTTCCGCGAGAAGAAGGCGCTGGACCTGAACATGAAGCTGGAATTCCAGCGCAACAACGAGCGCTACCAGTTCATGAAGTGGGGCATGCAGGCATTCGACACCTTCGGCGTCGTGCCCCCGGGCTTCGGCATCGTCCACCAGGTCAACCTCGAATATCTTGCACGCGGCGTGCATAACAAGGGCGGCGTGTTCTATCCTGACACTCTGGTCGGCACCGACTCCCACACCACCATGATCAACGGCATTGGCGTCGTCGGCTGGGGCGTGGGCGGCATCGAAGCGGAAGCCGGCATGCTGGGCCAGCCGGTCTACTTCCTGACCCCGGACGTGGTCGGCGTGAACCTGACTGGCGCGCTGCGCGAAGGCGTGACCGCAACCGACCTCGTGCTGACCATCACCGAAATGCTGCGCAAGCACAAGGTCGTGGGCAAGTTCGTGGAGTTCTTCGGCGAAGGCACCGAGTCGCTGTCGCTGACCGACCGTGCAACCATCGCCAACATGGCGCCTGAATACGGCGCGACCATGGGCTTTTTCCCGGTCGATGAAGCCACTATCGACTACTTCAAGGGCACCGGCCGCACCAAGGCCGAGATCGACGCCTTCGAAGCCTACTTCAAGGCACAGAACCTGTTCGGCGTGCCGAAGGCAGGCGACATCGATTACACCAGCGTCGTGACGCTCGACCTCGGTACGGTTGCTCCGTCACTCGCCGGTCCGAAGCGTCCGCAGGATCGCATCGAGATAGGCAACGTCAAGGCGACCTTCTCCGACCTTTTCTCCAAGCCGGTCGCCGAGAACGGCTTCAACAAGAAAGTGGAAGACCTGGAAGCGACCTACGAGACGACCAATGGCGTCAAGGTCAAGAACGGCGACGTGCTGATCGCCGCGATCACCTCCTGCACCAACACCTCCAACCCGAGCGTGCTGCTGGCAGCCGGCCTGCTGGCGAAGAAGGCAGTAGAAGCCGGCCTGAAGGTCGCACCGCACATCAAGACCTCGCTTGCTCCTGGCTCGCGCGTGGTCACCAAGTACCTCGAAGCTGCAGGCCTACTGCCCTACCTCGAAAAGCTGGGCTTCGGCGTGGCTGCTTACGGCTGCACGACCTGTATCGGCAACGCCGGCGACCTGACGCCGGAACTGAACGAAGCGATCGTGAAGAACGATATCGTCGCTTCGGCCGTCCTGTCGGGCAATCGCAACTTCGAAGCGCGTATTCATCCGAACATCCGCTCCAACTTCCTGGCCTCGCCGCCGCTGGTCGTCGCCTATGCAATCGCCGGCAACGTGACCCGCGACCTGATGACGGAGCCGGTTGGCAAGGGCAAAGGCGGCAAGGACATCTTCCTCGGCGACATTTGGCCGACCTCCGCAGAGATTGCCAAGCTGATGAAGTTCGCGATGAACTCCAAGACCTTCAAGGAGAACTACGCCGACGTCAAGGAAGCGCCGGGCAAGCTGTGGGAACAGATCAAGGGCGTGGCCAAGGGCGAAGTCTACAACTGGCCGAAGTCTACCTACATTGCAGAACCGCCGTTCTTCCAGGAATTCGACATGCAGCCGAAGGCTGCGGCTTCCGGTATCGCTGGCGCACGCGCGCTGGGCGTGTTCGGCGACTCCATCACGACCGACCATATCTCCCCGG
Organism: Noviherbaspirillum sp.; assembly: GCA_036384875.1. Lineage (GTDB taxonomy): Bacteria > Pseudomonadota > Gammaproteobacteria > Burkholderiales > Burkholderiaceae_D > Noviherbaspirillum. The sequence continues at coordinate 2,344 of DASVLM010000025.1, read as the reverse complement.
CTGGTTCCATCAAGGAATCCAGCCCGGCCGGCAAGTGGCTGCTGGAGAACGGCGTGATGAAGGCGGACTTCAACTCCTACGGCTCGCGCCGCGGCAACCATGAAGTCATGATGCGCGGCACCTTCGCCAACGTCCGCATCAAGAACCTGATGATCCCGGCAAAGGAAGACGGCTCCCGCGTCGAAGGCGGCCTGACGATTCATCAACCGAGCGGCGAGCAGATGTCGATCTATGACGCTGCCATGAAGTACATCGACGACGGCGTGCCGACCATGGTCTTCGCCGGCGAAGAGTACGGCACCGGTTCTTCCCGTGACTGGGCCGCCAAGGGCACCCAGTTGCTGGGCGTGAAGGCCGTGGTCGCTCGTTCCTTCGAGCGCATCCACCGCTCCAACCTGGTCGGCATGGGCGTGCTGCCGCTGCAATTCCTGGGCGACGACAGCGTGCAGTCGCTGGGCATCACGGGTAACGAAACCTTCGACCTGAAGGGCATCGAAGGCGAGATCAAGCCGCAACAGCAAGTGACACTGGTCATTACCCGCGCCAACGGCGAGAAGCAGGAAGTGTCGCTGCTGCTGCGTATCGATACGCCGATCGAAGTCGACTACTACAAGCACGGCGGCATCCTGCCGTTCGTTCTCCGCCAGTTGCTCGCAGCCTGAAGGGGCACGCGGCCGGTGTTGCATGCCGGCCAGCTTGCAAGTCAGGCGTAAGAATGCTTGCGTATTCTTGCGCCTAAGGAAAACGCCGGTTTACCCGGCGTTTTCTACATTGACTACCCTTTTCTTGATTCCGGAGATATACCATGTGGAAAATTTTTGCTGCATTCATCGCCTTTGCGCTGGTGGCTTTATTTGTCATCATGAAAGGCGGCGACAAGGTTGACATGCAAGGCGAATCCGGCGGACATGCACCGGCAGCATCTGCTTCTGCCCCGGAAGCGCCCGCGCCGACGGCATCGACTCCTGTCGCTCCTGTCGCCGAAGCGTCCGCACCGGCATCTGCAGCAGCAGAACCTTCGGCACCTGCAGCTTCCGCCGCAGCGTCCGCCGCCTCCAAGTAATCGACTTCCCCGCTGCAAGCCGCGTGGAGCAATCCATGCGGCTTTTCTATTTTCCGGGCGGGGATATACTGACTGATGCCGATGCGCCCCGCGTATTCACCGCAGCCGTATAATGCAGGCTTTGCAAGGTTTGACGCGTCCCCAACCGATTGCGTATTGCAATCCAGTCATTCCTTGAATCACTTACAATACGTTTCCCTCCCACCTGTTTTCTACCATGCGTCGTTTTTCAAAGAGCTCTTCCAACAAGCTGTCTGCCGACAGCCAGCGACTCGTTGCGCTGGCCAAGGGATCGGCTCAAGCCTCCAGCCGCCTGGAGGAACGACAGTGGGAAAGCAGCCTGGATCATCAGTTGCAGAAGCTATTGAAAGGCAGCCACCAGGATGCCATTGATGCGGCGCTCGAATACCTGTTCCGGGCGGACCTGAATGCCTACGATTCGCTGATGGAAGCGGTGGAAGCCGGCAGCGAGTCCTGCACGGTCGAACACGATGGCGTGACCTACGATGCCTTGTTGATTGCCGCACCCATCCTGGCGTGGACGCGGTTTTCCATTGCATCAGGAACGATTCCCGGTGAGATTCGCACAGCCCTTGCAGCGCACCTGCACGGGCACGTCCTCGCTGACGATGTCCTGCTGACGGTGGCACCAACCCTGTATTCGATCGATCAGTTGCCGCGCACGCATACCGAGACCCATGCGCTTGCCCTGCGCATGGCACAAGCTGCCGTTAAAGGCTCTACGCTCAAGCCTCCCGGCAACGCACCCGAAACCGCCCCCTTCCTGGCCGACACTCGCTATGTTCTGGCCGCCATTGCAGTTCCCAAGGGACATCCGCTGTTCCGCTGGCAAGCGTCCCAGAACCTCGATCAGCGTACACAGGCGCTGTTGCAGTGGCAAAAACAAGCCAGCCCCAACATTCTTGCGCTGTTACCCGGTTGCGGCGTGGAGTTGTTGATGCCGGAAGCGTATTACGTTGCTTGCCGGGAAGCTGACAAGCAAATCCGGCCCGCATCCATCCGCGCCGCCATCCACTACCTCACCAATGCACTGAATGTCGACGCGACGAGCTTGCGCGCAATCATCGGCAGCTTCAGCGAAGATCCCGTGGCCGGACGTGTCGACGAATACCGCATCGGATTCACGCTGCGCCAGAATCCTGAAGTAGTGTATGGCGTGGTGTGGCCGCTCTATGGCCAGGAAGACGAGGACGACACCGCGATCGCCTCACTGGAAGGCGTCATGGCACCTGAAAGTGTTGCAGAGGAATTGCGCACCCC
>DASVLM010000024.1:0-7954 GCA_036384875.1 Noviherbaspirillum sp. | reverse complement strand
AGATGGTGATGCCGGGCGACAACGTGTCGATCACGGTCAAGCTGATCAACCCGATCGCGATGGAAGAAGGCCTGCGCTTCGCTATCCGTGAAGGCGGCCGTACCGTCGGCGCCGGCGTCGTGGCCAAGATCATCGAGTAATTTGGTTGCAGGATTAAACCCGCTCTTTGACTAAGTATTGCCGCGGGCGACGACTCGCTCGCGGCTCGTTCTTTTAAGGAAAAACCATGCAAAACCAGAAAATCCGCATCCGTCTGAAGGCTTTCGACTACCGCCTGATCGACCAGTCCGCACTGGAAATCGTCGACACCGCCAAGCGTACTGGCGCAGTGGTCAAGGGCCCGGTTCCGCTGCCGACCCGCATTCAGCGTTTCGATATCCTGCGTTCGCCGCACGTCAATAAGACTTCGCGCGACCAGTTTGAGATCCGCACTCACCAACGCCTGATGGATATCGTCGACCCGACTGACAAGACGGTTGACGCCCTGATGAAGCTGGATCTGCCGGCTGGCGTCGATGTCGAAATCAAGCTGCAGTAACTAAATAAAAAACGTGTTTTAACCCGACATACCACAATTCTCGGAATTTGTGGGTTGCTGAATGAATTTTAGCGGGTTATAATGCTTGGCTTCGGTGTTGGCATGGAAATCTATGTCAACACGTTTTAGTTGTACAAACATCAGCCCCGCCCAATCGCAGGTGGGAATGGAGAAAACAATGAGCCTAGGCCTTGTTGGTCGCAAGGTTGGTATGATGCGCATCTTCACGGATGACGGGGATACAATTCCTGTTACCGTGCTGGACGTGTCGAACAACCGTGTGACGCAAATCAAAACCGCCGAAACCGATGGCTACACTGCTGTCCAGGTTACCTACGGTAAGCGCCGCGCCTCCCGCGTGAACAAAGCGGCAGCCGGTCACCTCGCAAAAGCAGGTGTTGAAGCTGGTACCGTTCTCAAGGAATTCCGTATCGATGCTGCGAAAGCCGCCGAGCTCAAGGCTGGCGACACCATCGCTGTGAGCATCTTCGAAGCTGGTCAGAAAGTGGACGTGCAAGGCGTGTCCATCGGTAAGGGCTATGCCGGTACGATCAAACGCTACAACTTTGGTTCCGGTCGTGCCACTCACGGTAATTCCCGTTCGCACAATGTGCCGGGTTCCATTGGTATGGCGCAGGATCCGGGTCGCGTCTTCCCGGGCAAGCGCATGACCGGTCACATGGGTGATGTCACTACCACCGTGCAAAACCTTGAAATCGCTCGCGTTGACGCAGAGCGCCAGTTGCTGCTGGTTAAGGGTGCGGTCCCGGGTGCGAAGAACGGTGAAGTGATCGTTCTGCCCGCCGTCAAAGTCAAAGCCAAGAAGGGAGCCTAATCGATGGAACTCAAGCTCCTGAATGAACAAGGTCAGGCTGCGTCCAACGTTGCTGCGCCGGATACGATTTTCGGCCGCGATTACAACGAAGCGCTGATTCACCAGGTCGTGGTTGCCTACCAGGCAAACGCCCGCAGCGGTAACCGCAAGCAGAAAGACCGTGAAGAGGTCAGCCACACGACCAAGAAGCCGTGGCGTCAAAAGGGTACGGGCCGCGCCCGCGCTGGTATGTCGTCTTCGCCGCTGTGGCGTGGGGGTGGCCGCATTTTCCCGAATTCGCCTGACGAAAACTTCTCGCACAAGGTCAACAAGAAGATGTATCGCGCAGGTGTCTGCTCGATCCTCTCTCAGTTGGCTCGCGAAGGCCGTCTGAGCGTCGTCGAGAACCTGTCGATCGACGCGCCGAAGACCAAGCTGCTGGCGCAAAAGCTGAAGGGCATGGGTCTGGATTCCGTGCTGGTCATTACCGACAGCCTCGATGAAAACCTGCTGCTCGCTTCGCGCAACCTGCCGAACGTGCTGGTCGTCGAGCCGCGTCATGCCGATCCGGTTTCGCTGGTGTTCTACAAGAAGGTCCTGATCACCAAGCCCGCATTGGCCAAGATTGAGGAGATGCTGGCATGAACGCGATCGTCAAGCATAGCGAAGAACGTCTGATGAAAGTGCTGCTGGCTCCGGTCATTTCGGAAAAGGCCACCTTCGTCGCTGAAAAGAATGAGCAAGTTGTTTTCCGCGTTGCGCCGGACGCAACCAAGCCGGAAATCAAAGCGGCTGTCGAGTTGCTGTTCAAGGTACAAGTGGAATCGGTGCAAGTCGTGAACCGCCAGGGCAAGCAAAAGCGTGCAGGCCGTTTCACCGGTCGCCGCAACCACACTCGTCAGGCATACGTTTGCCTGAAGCCCGGCCAGGAAATCAACTTCACCGAGGAGGCTAAATAATGGCACTCGTGAAAATGAAACCGACGTCGGCCGGTCGCCGCGCGATGGTCAAGGTCGTCAATCCCGACCTGTACAAGGGCCGTCCGTTTGCCGCTCTCGTCGAGAAGAAGTCCAAGACTGCCGGTCGTAACAACAACGGCCACGTCACCACTCGCCACATCGGCGGTGGTCACAAGCAGCACTATCGTGTCGTCGATTTCCGTCGCAACAAGGACGGTATCGTCGCTAAGGTCGAGCGTATCGAATACGATCCGAACCGCAGTGCACATATCGCCCTGCTGTGCTACGCCGACGGCGAGCGCAAGTACATCATTGCCCCGAAGGGTATTGCTGTAGGCGACCAGCTGATGAATGGCGCGGAAGCTCCGATCAAGGCCGGCAATTGCCTGCCGATCCGCAATATTCCGGTCGGCACGACGATGCACTGCGTCGAAATGCTGCCTGGCAAGGGTGCGCAGATGGCGCGTACCGCTGGCGCCGGTGTGGTTCTGATGGCGCGCGAAGGCATGTACGCCCAGGTCCGCCTGCGTTCCGGCGAAGTGCGCCGCGTGCATATCGAGTGCCGTGCGACTGTCGGTGAAGTCGGTAACGGTGAGCACAACCTGCGCAAGATTGGCAAGGCCGGTGCAACGCGTTGGCGCGGTATCCGCCCGACCGTTCGCGGTGTCGCCATGAACCCGATCGACCACCCGCACGGCGGCGGCGAAGGCCGTACTGCTGCAGGTCGTCACCCGGTATCGCCATGGGGGCAGCAGACCAAGGGTAAGAAGACGCGTCGCAACAAGCGCACGACTTCGATGATCGTCTCGCGCCGTGGCAAGAAATAAGGGGTAACACATGACACGTTCATTGAAAAAAGGGCCGTTCTGTGACGCCCACCTGGTGAAGAAGGTCGAGGCTGCGCAGGCGTCGAAAGACAAGAAGCCGATCAAGACTTGGTCGCGCCGTTCGACGATCCTGCCCGATTTCATCGGCCTGACGATCGCGGTGCATAACGGCAAGCAGCACGTGCCGGTCTATGTCTCTGAGAACATGGTTGGCCACAAGCTCGGCGAATTTGCGCTGACCCGGACGTTCAAGGGTCACGCCGCCGACAAGAAGGCCAAGAAATAAGGTGCGATGATGGAAACTAAAGCTATTCTCCGTGGCGCACGCCTGTCGGAACAAAAAGGCCGTCTCGTCGCTGATCTGATTCGCGGCAAGAAAGTTGACCAGGCTTTGAACATCCTGGCGTTCAGCCCGAAAAAGGGTGCTGCCATCATCAAGAAGGTGCTCGAGTCCGCGATTGCGAACGCTGAACACAACGATGGTGCTGACATCGACGAATTGAAGGTCAAGACGATCTACGTTGAGCGTGGTGCGTTTCTGAAACGCTTCACTGCACGAGCAAAAGGCCGCGGTGATCGTATTTCGAAGCAAACCTGTCACATCTACGTGACTGTCGGTAACTAAGGAGCCACGATGGGACAGAAAATTCATCCGACCGGTTTCCGTCTTGCGGTAACGCGTAACTGGGGCTCGCGCTGGTATGCAGGCAACAGCAACTTCGCCTCCATGCTGAACGAAGACCTGAACGTTCGCACTTACCTCAAGAAGAAGCTGAAAAACGCTTCGGTTGGTCGCATCGTCATCGAGCGCCCCGCCAAGAACGCGCGCATCACGATTTTCAGCTCGCGTCCGGGCGTTGTGATCGGAAAAAAGGGCGAGGACATCGAAGTCCTGAAGGCCGACCTGACCAAATTGATGGGCGTGCCGGTGCATGTCAACATCGAAGAAATCCGCAAGCCGGAAGTTGATTCGCAGTTGATCGCCGACTCGATCGCACAGCAGCTCGAAAAGCGCATCATGTTCCGCCGCGCAATGAAGCGCGCCATGCAGAACGCCATGCGTCTGGGTGCTCAGGGTATCAAGATCATGTCGTCGGGCCGTCTGAACGGCATCGAAATCGCTCGCAAGGAGTGGTACCGCGAAGGACGTGTGCCGCTGCATACTTTGCGCGCTGATATCGACTATGGCTTCTCCGAAGCTGAGACGACTTACGGCATCATCGGTATCAAGGTTTGGGTTTACAAGGGCGACCGCCTCGCAAGCGGCGAAGCTCCGACCATCGAGACGCCGGTCGACGAGGAAAAGAAGCGCCGCGGTCCGCGTCGCGACGACGGCAAGCCGGGTGGTCGCCCTCGTGCCAAGAAGGCTGACGGCTCCGAAGGAACGTCTACCGCCGCCAAGCGCGTTCGTGCCCCCAAGAAGGCCGACGGTGCTGCACCGGCTGAGAAAGCAGGAGAATAAACATGCTGCAACCCTCACGCAGAAAATATCGCAAAGAGCAGAAGGGCCGTAACAAGGGTATTTCGCACGAGCGCGGCACAGCAGTGTCCTTTGGCGAATACGGTCTGAAGGCTGTTGGGCGCGGTCGTATTACCGCTCGCCAAATTGAAGCGGCTCGCCGTGCCATGACGCGTCACATCAAGCGCGGTGGTCGTATCTGGATCCGCATTTTCCCGGACAAGCCGATTTCCCAGAAGCCTGCCGAAGTCCGTATGGGTAACGGTAAGGGTAACCCGGAGTACTACGTGGCCGAAATCCAGCCGGGTAAAGTTCTGTACGAGATGGATGGTGTCGACGAGGCGCTGGCTCGCGAGGCATTTCGCCTGGCTGCTGCCAAGCTGCCGCTAGCGACTACCTTCGTGCTCCGTCAAGTCGGCCAATAATTAGGAGCGAAACATGAAAGCATCTGAACTCCGTGGCAAGGACGAGGCGGCTCTGCAGAAAGAGCTGAATGAATTGCTGAAGGCGCAATTCAGCCTGCGTATGCAAGTCGCTACGCAACAGCTCTCGAACACCGCGCAGTTGAAGAAGGTACGCCGCGACATCGCGCGCGTGAAGACGGTCATGAACCAGAAGGACGCCAAGTAATGAACGATCAAGTGAAACAGTCGCTCAAGCGCACCCTGATCGGTAAGGTCGTGTCCGATAAGATGGACAAGACCGTGACCGTGCTCGTTGAGCGCCGCGTCAAGCATCCGCTGTATGGCAAGATCGTCGTTCGTTCGAACAAGTATCACGCGCACGACGAAGCCAACCAGGCGAAAGAAGGCGATACCGTGGAAATTCAGGAAGGTCGCCCGATTTCCAAGACTAAGGCTTGGTCGGTTACCCGCGTGATTCAGGTCGCGCAAACCGTTTAAGCCCGTCGTAAAATAGTTGTTGCGAGCCCGGCATTTTGGTGCCATAATGTCGGGCTTGGTTCTCGCAAAAAGCATTTGCGAGATTCCGTTGCAGTACTCTGCAGTTAAATCTGGCAGTTGATCTTTACGCTGCTGCAGTAGTTTTTGTAACCGTCCACCCAATCGGCTGGGCTCTCTCGAGTTCGCTGACGGGACCAAGACTGACCGCGAGCCCGCGTTGGGCGGATGAGCGGATTAAGTTGGGAAAGAAAATACTATGATTCAAACTGAGAGCCGGCTTGAAGTAGCCGACAACACGGGCGCGCGTGAAGTCCTGTGCATCAAGGTGCTGGGTGGTTCCAAGCGTCGTTACGCCAGCATCGGCGATATCATCAAGGTCACTGTCAAGGTCGCTGCGCCCCGTGGTCGCGTGAAGAAGGGTGAGATCTACAATGCAGTGGTTGTGCGTACTGCCAAGGGCGTGCGTCGTCAGGATGGTTCGCTCGTCAAGTTCGATGGTAATGCTGCCGTGCTGCTAAATAACAAGCTTGAGCCAATCGGCACCCGGATCTTCGGGCCGGTGACGCGTGAGTTGCGTACCGAGCGGTTCATGAAGATTGTCTCGCTTGCGCCTGAAGTTCTGTAAGGAGTTGTCATGGATAAGATTCGCAAAAACGACGAAGTCGTCGTCCTGACCGGTAAGGACAAGGGCAAGCGCGGTGTGGTTAAGCAGCGCGTGGGTGTCGACTACGTCGTGGTCGAGGGTGTGAATGTCGCCAAAAAAGCGGTGCGTCCGAACCCGATGATCGGTACAACTGGCGGCATCGTCGATAAGCTGATGCCGATTCACGTGTCCAACGTTGCGCTGTTCAACGCTGCGACCGGCAAGGCAGATCGCGCGGGCTTCAAGACCGTGGACGGCAAGAAGGTCCGCGTCTACAAGTCCAATGGCGAAGTCGTTAAGGTGTAAGACATCATGGCCCGTCTCCAACAATTCTATAAAGAAAAAGTCGTTTCCGACCTGACCACGAAGTTTGGTTATAAGTCGGTGATGGAAGTCCCGCGCCTGACAAAGATCACCCTTAATATGGGTCTGTCGGAAGCAGTTGCGGACAAGAAGATCATTGAGCACGCCGTGGGTGACCTGACTAAGATCGCTGGTCAGAAGCCGGTTGTGACCAAGGCTCGTAAGGCAATCGCGGGTTTCAAAATTCGCGAAGGCTATCCGATCGGTTGCATGGTGACTCTGCGTGGTGCTCGCATGTACGAATTCCTGGACCGCCTGATTACCGTGGCGCTGCCGCGTGTGCGTGACTTCCGTGGTGTCTCCGGTCGTGCATTCGATGGTCGTGGCAACTACAACATCGGTGTGAAAGAGCAGATTATTTTCCCCGAAATCGAGTACGACAAGATCGATGCGCTGCGTGGCATGAACATCAGCATCACCACGACCGCGAAGACCGACGATGAGGCAAAAGCACTCCTCGCCGCATTTAAATTCCCGTTCAGAAACTGAGGCTGCCATGGCAAAACTGGCACTGATTAACCGTGAACAAAAGCGTGCAGCTCTGGTGAAGAAATACGCCGGCAAGCGCGCCGAGTTGAAGGCAATCATCGACGATCAAACCAAGTCAGAGGAAGAGCGCTATGAGGCTCGCCTGAAATTGCAGGCGCTTCCGCGTAACGCGAACCCGACTCGTCAGCGTAACCGTTGCACGCTGACCGGCCGTCCGCGCGGCACGTTCCGCAAGTTTGGTCTGGCACGTACGAAGATCCGTGAAATCGCCATGCGCGGCGAGATTCCGGGTATCACTAAAGCTAGCTGGTAATAGGAGAAGATGCAATGAGTATGAGCGATCCTATCGCCGATATGCTGACCCGCATCCGCAACGCTCAAGGCGTACAGAAAACTACGGTTGTCATGCCGTCGTCCAAAGTGAAGGTTGCAATTGCGAACGTCCTGAAGGACGAAGGTTACATTGAAGATTACGCGGTATCCCAGGCTGACGGCAAGTCCGAGCTGAAGATTGGCTTGAAGTATTATGCCGGTCGTCCGGTGATTGAGCGTCTGGAGCGCGTATCGCGCCCCGGCCTTCGTATCTACAAAGGCAAGGACGACATTCCGCAAGTGATGAACGGCCTTGGTGTGGCAATTGTATCCACGCCGAAGGGTGTGATGACTGACCGCAAAGCGCGCGCGACCGGTGTCGGTGGCGAAGTCATTTGCTACGTGGCCTAAGGAGTGCAAGATGTCTCGTGTAGGTAAAATGCCGATCCCGCTGCCGAAGGGTGCTGAAGCAACCATCGCAGCAGATCAGATTACCGTCAAGGGCCCTCTGGGTACCTTGACGCAGAGCTTGAACGGCTTGGTCAAGATTGAAAACGACAATGGCACGCTGAAGTTCTCGCCGGCAAATGACAGTCGCGAAGCAAACGCGATGTCTGGCACGCTGCGTGCGTTGGTTAATAACATGGT
>DASVLM010000023.1:0-3357 GCA_036384875.1 Noviherbaspirillum sp. | reverse complement strand
ATTTGCGCCTCGGTTTTTTCCTAATCTTCCTACTTTGCCTTTCCTGCAAGGTGCAGACCTGAATTCGTTTCACGTTTGCATGGATAACCGCGCTACATCAAACCACTGTTGAAATCGTTGCGTTTTCGCAAGCAAATTCTCAGTATAGTCCGCGAACAAATGTAGGACTATTCCTACAAGCCGTGCGTCCTCCCTACATTGCAATTCAGTCCACGCCGATAGCAATCCCCCACCTCGATTGCGATACTGACCGCTTCTGATCGCAACATGAAAGGCAAGCAACTTGCCGATGGTTCTGGAAGGCAAAGAAGCCTTCCCGTCATTAAAAACAAGATCAAGAAACCTGAACGAGCAACTCATGACCGCAGTGGCGGCCACAAGCCGGCACACCGAACTGAAATTTGATTAGGAGATGGACAATGCTACATATGCACACCTCTGAAGCACGCCCAGAGTCAACGTCTTCCCTGCATTCCCCTGCCATTGATGCTGGCTGGCAACGCCAAGGCAAGCTGTGGTCCAACCTGAAGGAACTCTGCGACATCCTGCGCATTCCATCCGCCACCGTCCACACTGATGAAGAGTTGCTTTTCCAGCACGTGCAATTCAAGACCGGCCAGCGTATCCATACGATCGGCCAGCCGTTCGACACTCTGTACGTTGTGCATTCCGGCTTCCTCAAAACCGTCCTGATCGACGAATTCGGCAACGAGCAGGTGCTGAGCTTTCCGATGAAGGGTGACCTTTTCGGTGTCGACGGGATTCACTCGAAGCGCTATGCCTCGGAAGCGGTTGCCCTCTCCAACTGCGACCTGATCCTGCTGCCTTTCAAGAAGCTGACTGCATTGGGCCGCGCCCATGTTGAATTCGAACACTCGATCTATAGCGTCATGAGCCGTGAACTGGTGCGTGAACAGGCTATGGTCAGCATGCTCGGTGCCCTGAGCGCGGAGGCACGCGTGGCACGCTTCCTCGTTTCGCTCTCGGAGCGTTATGCCGAAATGGGTTATTCAAGCAAATTGTTCAACTTGCGCATGACGCGCCATGAAATCGGCAGCTATCTCGGCTTGACTCTGGAAACCGTCAGCCGCACCCTGTCAGCATTCAATGAAATCGGCCTGATTACTGTCGACCAACGCTCGATCGGCATCAAGGACCTCGACGCGTTGAAGACACTGCGCCGCCTTCCGCCTTCCAGCTCGCGCTCCAAGCAAGCTGCATCGAAAAAATCCCGCCAGGCGCCTGCCCAGCAGCCGCCTGAATCGGATACCGACTGGGGACAACTGGCAACCGCCTGACATATCTCTGGCACCAATGAAAAAGCCCTGTCAGTGACGACAGGGCTTTTTTGTTTCAGCAAGAAAATTTCGAAATCGCAGCGGTCGCCTCACTCACTTCTTCTTGCCGCCCGGTCCCTTGCGGTGTTCGGCATCTTCCTCGGCAGAAGCAGCGGCGTTGGCCAAGGTCATGCTTGCTGCGCTGACGGCATCCTGTGCTGTATTTGCCGCTACCGTTGCTGCCGTATCCATAGTCTGCGCCGTACGGCTGGCCGTCTCGTCTACTGAACTACGGGCCGCCGTCATGTTCTTCTTTGCCAGCGCAGCCACTTCCTTGAATGCCGATTCCCATACGGAAAACATGCTGGTCATCGGATTGAACATGGCGTCATTGTTTTGTTGTTGTGCAGCGCGCAAGGGTGTTCCTGCGGTGCCGGCTGCCTGGGTTCCGAGTTGTTCGAAACAATCCTGCAGCGACCTTCCGATTTCACTCTGCATCTCTGCGAAGATGCGCATCATCTCCTTCTGGTAATTCACGGAATCGTCGGGCGTACGCATCAACATGCCCGATTGCAGCGTTGATGCAGCGCTGCGCGGATCTCTCATGTTCGCCAATGCCTGGACAAGATTCAATTGCTCGTTGAACATGCGATGTGTTGCGCCGATAAAAACACGATCCATTTTCTCCGTGCCCGCAAAGATTGCATCGGCAAAGCGGCGCGACGCCTCCAGCTGGGTACGGTACATATTCACCATGGGGTTGAGTGTGTTCTGCATGTTGGCTCTCCTGGATATATCTATGCCTGTCATTCGGGACGTATGCAAATTCTTAGCTGTCAGGGTATCCGATGCAATCATCCGGTTGTCCCGGCACGCGATTGAGACAGATCAATCGAGTTCGCAATCGGAGTTCGGGACGTCAATAGCGCCCCCTCGCTCAGAACATGTATTGCCCACCGTTGATAATGATGTTTGCACCTGTCAGAAAACCGGCGACATCGCTGCAGAGATAAGCTACAAGGCCGGCTACCTCGGCCGGTTCGCCGAGCCGGCCAACCGGAATCCGGGACAGGATTTCCGTCTGCGATGCGCCGCTCGACATTTCCTCTCCCGTATTCAGATAACCGTGGGAGATGGTGTTCACCGTAATGCCCTTGCTAGCCACTTCCAACGCAAGCGCTCTCGTAAATCCGTGCACCGCACTTTGCGCGGCGGCCAGTCCCGCATGCTCCGGGTCGCCCTGCAGGGCAGCGATGGAAGAAATATTCACGATGCGCCCCCATCCGGTTTCCAACATGCCATGCAATACCTGCCGGGACATGTTGAAGACGCTGTCGATGTTCGCGCGCCGGATGGCGCTCCAGTCTTCGACAGAGAGTGCAGCAAAAGTCGCCGCACGATCGACAAACGCATTGTTGACGAGGATGTCGATACGCCCGGTATCGCTCACTATCTTGCGCACAACGGTTTCGCATGACTGGTAGTCGGACAGGTCGGCCGCATAGGGAGCGATACCGGCATCGCGCAATCGGCCAGATGCCTCGACATCTTGCGGTGCATGAATCGCCACCACGCCGCATCCTTCCGCGGCAAGCCTTGCACAAATCGCTTTTCCCAAACCGCTCTTACCTTCCGTGACCACGGCAATCCGCTGCGTTCCCATATGCCTCCTCCTTTGCGATTATTGTCACGGCAGACGTGCCGCAGAGCTTCGATTTGCGTCAACCCGATTAGTTCGGTTGAACGTCTGCAATGACTCGAAGCATCACGCTGGGCGAGAACGGGCCTCGTGAATTTCCACGCAGGCACGCATTACGGGAGGGGAATTAGAAAAATCAGGGGACGAGGATTTTGCACACTTCGTCGAACTGCACTTCTGTCTCGCGGCAGACGCGATTCATGATGTCGCCGTTCAGAGTGCGGTCATTCTCCAGCTCGGTAGTGACCGGAGGCACGAGATCGTCTTCAACGCCGGACAAATCGAGTGCGTGCGCCAAAGCATCTGCGATATGCGCCACATAAGTAAGCGAACCGACAGTCATTCGGTTGAGCGCATGATGCTCGGCAATGGCCCTTTGCA
>DASVLM010000022.1:0-2252 GCA_036384875.1 Noviherbaspirillum sp. | reverse complement strand
CCCGCCCCAATGCGCCACTGCCCTCCCTGAAATCCTGCAAGCCCTGCGTTTGTGTGACTTTGCGCTGTTTGCGGATGCACGCAGGTGTTGATGTGGAGACTACGGGTGCCTCAGCCGCCTAGTCGTTGCAGCATGCTGTGTATCGCTTTGATCTGGATTGCTTCGCGCGAGTAGTAGTCCGGACGCTTCGGGTCTGGGCTGGTGTAGCCCCACCAGTCCCAGCAGCCATCGGGGTTTTGCACTTCACCGTTGTCCGTGCCCTGCGCTTGCGGGTAGAGCACGACGATGTCGTTGCTGTCGGCGATATGGTTGTAGCCGGTGGTGGTGATGTAACGATTGCCGTAGGGCGAGCGGTTGGTGACGTCGGCGCGGCCGTTGACGTAGTCCACATAGTTGTAGCCCTGCTTGCAGCCATGCAGTGCGATGTGGACCCGCGCCGGTGCGCCCTCTTCCACTGCGCGCGGTACGTAGGCGTAGCCGAAGCGGCTCATGCTGGCGCGCATCTCGTTGCCGAAGAATTCCGTCTGGTCGAAACGCACCAGTCTGCCGCTGAGCCGCTCCGCCGGCGGCTTGAGGCCGCTGTAGATGTGGCGCAGGATGTCGTGCGATTGCATGAAGCCGCCGTTGTTGATGTAGGGCGGCTGGTTGGTGTCGAGCCGGGAGTCTTCGGGGTTGTCGGTCACGATGGAGTGTCCTGCGGGGACGGTGTCGTCATAGGCGATATTGCCGCGCTTGACGCCCAAGATCTCGTAGAACGATTTCGTCCGTGCGACCACGTCCGAATACACCACGTTGTCGCGGCTGCCGGTGAAGATGTAGACACGGTCGTCGGCGAGGTTGGCGATGGCATCGATCTGGCCGGCCTTGGCGGTGGCGTCGGCCAGCGCGGCGAGACGTTGCGCGTTCGGCGTGGTCTGCGGCACCAGCGGGTTCATGCAGATGTAAAGCGAGCTTTCGATAAAAGCGTCCTCCGCCTGCATCGCGATGCCGCGATACGATTCGGCGCAGCGGAACGGCCCGCCCGCGATGATGCCGACGCCGGCAAAGCTCGACGAATGCGCGAGATGCAGCTGCACCGTCATGAAAGCTCCCGACGACAAGCCGGAGACCGAGCTTTTCCCTTTCTGGACATTGAATGAACCAAGCTGCTCTATCTTTGCATCGCTGCTGACGATCATGAACGCTTCCCTTCTTCTTGTTAATCGCGCTGCACGCTGCATTCCGCAGCTTGCCCATGGGATCAACGCACCCCGCTATCGGGGGCGCGCGCCTGCGTTCAATGACACCGCGGATGGCGACGAGTTCAAGAGGGAGGGCCGCAAGGAACCTATCGAGATTCTCGATAGATGGTCGATCAGACGCCTGCAAGCAATGAAGTTTGTGTCAGGAAAATTGCGCGAAGACGGTCAGAAACTTCCTGCGAATTGATAGCGCGCGCCGGGGTGCCACATCGTCACCACTGAAGCAACCGCGCCCTTCGACAGCGTGCGTCGCTTCAACACCAGGCAAGGTTCCTTCAGCGCGATCTGCAGCATCTCCGCGATCTCGCGCGGTGCGCCCAGTGCCTCGATGCTGTAGTTCACGCCCTGCAGCGGCGCGGCGGCCATCAGGTATTCGTTTGGCGTGATGGTCGCGAAATCCTGCGTCATGTAATCCGGCGCGACATCCGGGTTGACCCAGCGGTCTTCCACCTGGATCGGAATGTCGTTCTCGAAATGCACGATCACCGAATGGAACAGCGGATGGCCCGGCTTCAAGCCGAAGGGCGCGGCCATGTGCTCGTTCGCCTTGCTGCGCTCCAATAAATGCAGCTCGCTGCGATGCTGGTGGCCGCGCGCGCGCACTTCGTTGGCGATGCTCTTGATCTCGACCAGCGTCGCCTGGTACTTGTGCTGCGCGACATAGGTGCCCGAACCCTGGATGCGCGACAGGATCTGTTCGTCGGTGAGCTCCTTCACCGCACGGTTGACCGTCATGCGCGATACGCCGAACTGCTTCGCCAATGCCTGCTCGGAAGGAATCGCATCGCCCTCCTTCCAGTTGCCCGCCTGGATTTCCGCCAGCAGATAGTTCTTGATGTGCTGGAAGGCAGGAACGCGTTCCTGCTCTTCCTTGCCGTCGCTCGATGCCTTTGCCATGACCTTGTCCTGCCGCTTTCCCACCGTTTTTGGTTTCGTTGATCGATTCTAGGGAAATAATTTGTATTGTCAATTAAGTTTTTTCTTGCACAAGTTGTCTATACAACTTAAACT
>DASVLM010000021.1:0-3684 GCA_036384875.1 Noviherbaspirillum sp. | reverse complement strand
CTCATTGGATCGGCAGTCATGTTCGTCGCAGGTGCCGCAAGCGCGTATTTGTTCAATGTTCCACGTCGCGCCGCGCCCATGCCGGAAACCGTCAACAACGACAAGCCGGCGCCGTCGCCTGCTGCCGATTACAGCGTCGACGTGATTTGGGAAGGCTGTGACGTTTCCGATATTCTGGTGCAATTAAGATTGAAGACCAGGGACGACGTTGAAGGCCTATGCGAAATCATGCGGCTTGCTGACTCAGGCAAAACACGGGATGGCTTTAAACCGTATCTGGCGCTCCGCATCCGCGATTCGCGTGGTCGCGAATTCCCGATGGTGGGGACGCGCGAGGGGTGGGATCTTCAGTATCCGACCGAACGTTCTGGTACTGCAGGATGATGAACGCATCGCTCACCGCCAGCGTCACGTGGTTTGCTGCTTCAACCTGTTTCTCACGTCAACGGGTTATCGGGGAAGCGGGCGGTGCCGACTATGACCTAGTCGAGCAGTTTATCGGTAGCACCGAGGTATAAGGGGAAACGGGAACTTCCATGTTGAATTCAAACCAGTGGCAAAAGCGAGTGGTGAATAGTGGAGTGACCTTGTGTCCCGCGTGCACGTCAACGAATGTGACGATGGGCGCTTGTGCGGTTGGAAGCATAACAGTGCATCAGGAGTATGTCTGCGAAGACTGCCAGCACGAGTTCACTGGACTTTTCGCTCTAACCGCCTGCTATACGGGCCACCCAAAGCAGTAGATGAGAAGCGGCGCCAGCCGGTATTCAAGAGAAGGATGAGAAGTGACGGGGAAGAAGAATGCGCCGGCGAATTATGACTATACGGGCAAGGACCGTGTAGAGCGGCAACGCAAGGCGCTGGCGGAAGCTGGCGGGGCGCGCGTGGAGGCGTATCTGGACGCTGACGAGCTGGCCAAGCTCGATGCCCTGGTGGCGAGCGGCGTAGTGGCCTCGCGCCGGGCTGCACTGAAATACCTGGTGGGGTTATTGCCAGCGCCTGGGAAGAAAGCAAGGACTTGACACCGTAGCCGGTTACGGTATGATGTGAGGTATTGGCAGTGCAATTGGCGCGGCAAATTTCATGTCCTGGGGTAGAGCAATGGCGAACATGAAGTACTTCAACGGCGAGCAGGAATTGAAGAGCATCAATCCTATGCCCAATGCCGAGTTTGTTGCACGATTCCCCGGAGCGAAAGGTTTGCGCAGTGACAGCTTCAGCATGTGGGTGGGATATCCCCTCTCCGGATCAGGTGGTCCACTGCCGGTTGAGCGCAAGATTGAATACAAATCCAATCCAAGTCGTCATGAATGCGATGCCCGCTGCCTCAATGCGACGGGCAA
Organism: Noviherbaspirillum sp.; assembly: GCA_036384875.1. GTDB lineage: Bacteria > Pseudomonadota > Gammaproteobacteria > Burkholderiales > Burkholderiaceae_D > Noviherbaspirillum. The sequence continues at coordinate 2,341 of DASVLM010000021.1, read as the reverse complement.
GATCATGCGGTGTGAATGTAGCTGCGGCGGCAAGAATCACGGACGTGGCATGTTCACCTCCCTGCTGACCGCTGCATAGCGAGAAAAAAAGGCTTATTCCAAAAACAAAAACCCGAACTGCTGCGAACAGATCGGGTTTTCTATCAAATCTCAAACTTGGGAGTGTGAAAAATGAATAATCGTAATTTTACCGAAATTCGGATTCGCAAGGACGATTATTTTCGCCTGCCAGCGCATCTGCGCCGCGTTGATCAGGGCCCGATGGTGCTTTCGCATGTAAATGGGAAAGCGGCGTTCGTGCCGGCGATTATCATCCACTGATCAAGGAAAGCGCCACGCAAGCCGGTCACCAGGACAACGAAGAAAATCGGCGCTTGCGCCCCGCACCCGGCCGGTAGCCGGATCAGTGGAACCGAACAATGATTGATGCAAAATTGGCACGGGCAATTGCAAATATTTGCGCCACCAGCAATACGCTCACGGCAAAGTTCATTCTGGATGCGTTGACGGAGATCGCATCTGCAGCCTGTCAAGGCAAAACCGCCATCAAGATGGGTACAGGCAGTGGGCATCACCGTGAATCGATCACGGAGGCGCTAAGCAATCTGGGGTACACCATTCAATGGATGCCTCGACCGGAGCAAGGCTGGCACTATGCGCATATTTCGTGGTGATCCAGATTACGCCTTCTGGCTTGTCACGGGTGTTTTGCCAACCAGTGAGGTGACGCATTGCGTACCTACGTTCGAGGCGTATGTCGATAATCGGTAAAGGAAAATGGCGCTCGGCGCCCCGAACGCCAGCCGGCAGCCTGGTCGAAGGAAGAGGACAGCATGGACATCATCAATAATGCAATGGCGACCGGTAAAAGTGTCGTGATGGCGGGCGAATGCGGCTCTGGCCGTACAACGGACGCTGAAACCGTCAAGACGTTCGTGGCCTCTGGCCGAATCATCGGTATTGAGGACTACGCCGAACTCAAGATCACGGAAGCGGAAGCGGCCCGTATCTTGGTGAACCAAAAATAGACCGGACAACGCGGTTCGCTATTCGCGAATGGCAAACAAGGAAAAGAAAAGCATGTATCGATATTTCGGCACCGCTCTGTTGGTGTGGGTCTTGACGAACGGCAGCGCGATCGCTGGCGATCTGCCCAATCCAACGCTGACACCCGGTATGTTGAACCCGGCCGTCACCCAGGCAAATGTCCAGAGCACCGTGTGCGTGAAGGGGTGGACCAAGACCGTGCGGCCGCCTGCCTACTACACCAATAAGCTGAAGAAGGTCCAAATTCGCGAGTATGGCTACGCTGATACGAATCCGCGTGACTTTGAAGAAGATCACCTGGTGCCACTGTCCGTGGGCGGACATCCAACTGACCCGAAAAACCTGTGGCCGCAACCGCGGAAGACAGAGTGGAATGCCGAGAAGAAGGATTTGCTTGAATTTGCCATGTACAAGGCAGTGTGCCGTGGTGAGATCACGCTCGATGAGGCGCGGCAAGCCTTCCAGACGAACTGGATCGAGGCTTATCGCAAGTATCAGCCGTTGCTCGCCAAGTACCGCTACGGCCAAGCAGACTAATTCCGATAAAGGAAACGGAATGCATAACCGAGAAAGAGCATCGATATCATTGCCGTCGAAACGATCGATAGATGTTGACCATTATGATGATTTAATCGCGATCAAAGTGGCGGCAGAAAATGTGGTTCGAGACCTTGGCAAGGACCATGTAGATTCTCCCGCAATGCAGCACTTAATAGCCACGCTGAACTATAGGCATAAGAGCTGAGACCAAACAGAGAGGAAGACAACACGATGTCTCCAATGACTCCAAACGAACGTGCCGCGCTGGACAGGCTGATTGCGCATGCCATGCGCGATAGCGGACAAAGCAGAAAGTGCGCCGATTTTCTCCTGGCTTGGTGGAACCCGGACTCGTGCGGGAGATTTGACTTCCGCGACATGTGGTCTTGCGACGATGACATTGTGGCCGATATGGTCGCCGTTTTCGCTCTCGTCGGTCGATCGAATGTTTACCCGGATGCGATCGGTTACGAGGATCAATTCAAGACGCTGGTTCGTGACTGGCGTCCGGACCTCCAGCATTGAATGGAAATCCGCACTGGCCCGTTTCCAGTATGAACAAGGGAAACATCGGCAGTCCCATCGTTGGGACTCATTTGAAAATATCAAGATATGGGAGCAAAACATGAGTCAGTTTTCGGAAGACATCGCGAAATTCAACGGCATTTACAAGTTGCCGGTTAGCCCGGTGCCGACGCTCGATGTCGGTGTGCCGGTAGTGGATCGACTGCGAGCTTTCAAGAACATCCTGGGC
>DASVLM010000020.1:0-5486 GCA_036384875.1 Noviherbaspirillum sp. | reverse complement strand
AGCGCTCTCTCTGCGGGCCTTGCCGAGAACTAGAAAAACACGTCGGCTTCGACCGGGCGCTTCTATATACGTCTGGACTTGCCTCGAGCAGTACAATCCGGCGTACCGATCCAGTTCATGAGTTTTTACACGGCCTGGGCCGAACGTGGACGTACAGCCTAGTCTGATCGGTAGACCGCGAATTTACCCTGTTCCATTTATTTAGTAAGCCAACACCCCATCCACCTTACCCAGCGCCTCCGCCAAAACATCCAACCCCACCGACCCCAACGCCAACCGCAACGCCTGCGGCGCATGCGCCACCGTCGAATACGGCTCCGCTGTCGTTACCAGCACGCCATCCCTGCTCAACTGCGCAGCAATCTCATCCGCACGTAAACCGTCCGGCAACTGCAGCCAGAGATAGTACGAAGCCGGATGCGCAACAATCGTCCCATGTCGCAGCACCTTCCTCGCGAGCGCCTGCCGCTCCCGCGCATCCGCACGCTTGCGGTTCTCCAATTCATCCAGCGTGCCCGACTCTATCCAGCGACAGGCCAGCGCAACGCTCGTTGATGCGGTACTCCATATCGACGTTCGTATCGCCTGCTCGAATGCCGACACCATGGCAGTCGGCGCTACGATGAACCCGACGCGCAATCCCGACGCGAAGCTTTTGGAGAGACTGGTGACGTACACCGTGCGCTCCGGCGCCAGCACCTGGATCGGCTTGGGTGCCGGTTCTGCGAGAAAGGCGTAAGCACCGTCTTCTATAATGAAAAAGCCGTGCTTTTCGGCCAGTGCTGCAAGACGCTTGCGTTCGCGTTTGGGCATCACGGTGCCGAGCGGATTGTGCAGTGTCGGCATGCAGTAGCAGGCGCGCACCGGCCGCCGCTTGCACAACTTGTCGAGCGCATCGAGATCGGCCACGCCATTTTTCTGGGGTATCGCAACCAGCTCGATGCGATGCATCTGTGCCAGCGCCTTGATACCGGGATAAGTCAGCGCATCGACGGCCATGACGGCGCCCGGCTCCAGCATTACGGACAAGCAGACCGACAGCCCATGCTGCGCACCATGCACGATCAGCGTCTGGCTGGCCGGTACGCGAATACCGCGATTGCGCAGATGCCGGACAGCGATCTCGCGCTGATGCGGACGGCCGCCTTGCTTCCGCTAGTCTTGGGCGGCCATCAACTCAACCCGGAAGCCAAGCATGCATATCGCCATTTTCACCTTCGAAGGTTTCAATGAACTCGACTCGCTGATTGCCTATGGCATGCTGGGGCGGATCGCCATGCAGGGTGACAAGGGCTGGAAGGTGAGCATCGCCAGCCCGGTGCCGCGTGTGACCTCGATGAACGGCCTGACGATCGACGCGCAGGTTTCTTTGGAAGAGGCGAACGCTGCCGATGCGGTCCTGATCGGCAGCGGAATGAAAACCCGCGACGTCGCCAACGATGCGGCCATCATGAGCCGCATCCGGCTCGACCCGGCGCGGCAACTGATCGCTTCGCAGTGTTCAGGCACCTTCCTGATGGCGAAGCTAGGGCTCATCGGCACGGTGCCGGCATGCACGGACCTGACCTCCAAACCCTGGGTGCAGGCTGCCGGCGTGAACATCCTGAACCAGCCGTTCTTTGCGAGCGGCAACCTGGCGACGGCAGGAGGCTGCCTCTCGGCGCAGTATCTCTCTGCGTGGATCGTCGGCCGCCTGAAGGGCATCGACGAAGCGGCGGAGGTGCTGTATTACTTCGCCCCGGTCGGCGAGAAGGAAGAATACGTTGCACGCGGCATGTCTCACATCAGGGAAAACCTGCTGGAACACGCTGCAGCATGATGTCGCCGTAACGCGCAGCCACGTCGTGGCACCTTGTGTTCAACCGGAGAACGGAACCGTCGCGCGCGGAATCAGCCGGCCGGTCCTGCGCATGTACGCTTGATAGTCGTCGCCGAACTGATCCAGCATCATCTTTTCTTCGTTGTGGACGCGGCCGAAGTACATATAGGCGATCGCGGCAACGAGCACGCCACCGACCAGCCAATTCGACGAAACCAGGAGGATGCCGATGCCCATGAGGAAGAAAGCGCTGTACATCGGATGGCGGATCAGCTTGTACGGCCCATGCGTCACCAGGGTGTGCTCCTTGGCGATTTCAAGGACGCCAGACCAATTCTTTCCCAGTGCCGCGTGCGTCCATGCAAACAATACGCAGCCCAGCGCGCCTAACGCCATGCCGACCCAGCGCAGGGAGTCGGGAAGCGCCATGCTGGCAACGCCGGACAGGCCTCCGAGCACATAGAATTTCGCTGGCACCATGGAAAGCCCAACCAGCATATAGGACCGGCGCTCCTTGCTTGCGTTGACCTTGGTTGTCTTCTCCGCGCCGCTGACTTTCTTCTGGACGATGAGCCGGGTGATGATCCATGCAGCGATGATCAGTGCAGTGGCGATGCGAAATACCAGGTCAGCGCTAGCGTTCATGTTTTTCATCCTTTGTTTTCAATGATGAAAAGATAAGCCGGCGGCAAGACCGGGGCTAGCCTTCAGCGATAAAACGCGGGAATTGAGCCGGGAACGGTAGTTTTTGGGAGTAAAGCGTTGCCGCCGGAATGTCGGGCATCTGCATTCGCGGGCAATTTCAATCGGCCAGGTGCCCCGGCCCCGTTTCGAAATATGTCCAGAGTTTCCGGGCGATCGGCCCATGCGGAGTATCCCGGCGACGCGCCACTACAAGAGGAATGACGCTCTCGCGAAAATGATTGCCTGCAATCGAGAGCAAGCGGCCGTCCGCCAGTTCCTCTTCAATGAGAAAGCGCGGCATGTGTCCCCAGCCCATGCCCTGCAAAATGACTTCCTTTTTCATGAACTGATCCGCCACCGTCCATTGTCGCGCGCCTTGAATGACGAAGTAATCCCGCGGCTGATTTTCTCGCGCCGAATCGCGGATGACGCATTGCACGTAGCGCCGCATATCCTCCGGTGCCAGCTCCGGGGTGATCGCTTCCTTGACGAAGCCGGGTGCTGCGACAGGGACAAGGGACACTTGTGTGAAGTCGACAAATTCAATCCGCTGATCGCTGCGGTCCACATGATGAATGATCAGGTCTGCTTCGTCCGCGAAGAGTCTTTCCCAAGGCCCCGAGAGCGCCTCGAAATGCAGGTGCAGTTGCGTTCCCGGGAAGTCATCGAAGAAGCGCCGCAGCAAGCTCAGGGTGGCCGGCAGCGGACACAGATCGCCGACGACGACGCGCAAGCTGGTTTCTTCCCCTCTCGCAAGCTGGCCCGCATGCTGGTTCAACGCATTCGCGTCGCGCAGCAGCACATGCGTACGCTCGAGCAGGGATTTGCCCGCTTCCGTCAACGCTACGCGATAGCCGCTTCGGTCGAACAGCGGCACGCCGAGCTGCTGCTCGAGATGCGCCACGGCGGCAAATACCGTGGGATGCGACCGATGCAAGCGTTCTGCCGCAGCCTTGAAGCTTCCTTCGGTAGCGACCGCGTGGAAGCACGCCAGTTCTTGCAGGGTGAAATTGGGAACCATGTAGGAAAAGCCGACAAAGATTGACAGGATTTTGTAATTTATTACTACCGTGCGGCGCCGTAAAGTCGAATCTCCCGAGAACTTGAATTGGAGAACAGACATGAAAGCAATGATCTTCCGCGAGTACGGCGGTCCTGAACAGTTTCAACTTGCGGAGTTGCCAGATCCCGAACCGGTGCCGGGGAGTGTCGTCATCCGCGTGAAAGCCTTCGGATTGAATCGCGCGGAAACCTACATGCGGCGCGGACTGTGGGGGAACGTCGCGAAGGTCACCGGCATTGAATGCGTGGGTACGGTCGAACACGATCCGGATGGCCGCTTCGAACAGGGGCAGACTGTCGTCGCCTTGATGGGAGGCATGGGTCGTACGATCAACGGCAGCTACGCCGAACTCACGCGCGTCCCGGCCAGCAATGTCGTTGCCGTCACCACGTCGCTTCCGTGGGACGAACTCGCGGCCATCCCGGAGTCGTATGTCACGGCGTGGAGTTGTCTCCACAGGAACCTGCACATCGAAGCCGGCCAGACGCTCCTGGTACGCGGCGCAACGTCGGCGCTCGGGCAGGCAGCGGTGAACATCGCGCGCCATGCCGGCGTACGCGTGATCGCCACTTCACGCACGGGAAAATCGGACGAGCTGCTGAAGGCGATCGGCGCAAGCAAGGTTCTCCGAGAGCAGCAGGATATTCATGCCGAGGTACGTGCAAGCTGCCCGGAGGGCGTGGATGCCGTTCTCGATATCGTTGGAAACAGCACCCTGCTCGACTCGCTCAAGGCCGCCCGCCACTACGGCAAGGTCTGCATCGCCGGCTTCCTCGGCGGCCTTGAACCCGTTCCCGCATTCGATCCGTTGAGCCAGATGCCGAGCGGCGTGCAGCTGAGCTTCTTTGCCAGCTTCATGCTGGGATCTCCGGCATTCCCGCTGGCGGGTATTCCGCTGCAGGACATCGTGATGCGAGCCGAGCAAGGCGAGTATCAGGCAAAGCCGGTGCAGGTCTTTCAGTTCGAGAACGTCGCCGAGGCGCATCGCTTGATCGAGTCCAATGCGGCAGGAGGGAAGATGGTCGTCATGCTGTCTTGAGAAAATGGCAATGCGGCACTTGTTGACCCATCCGTTATCAGAGATACTTGGTTTCAGCTGTTTGAAATTCCTGTCCATGTGCCTATTGCGGCGATGGCGCGCCAACCGAGGAAGGCAACATGCGGATTCCGTGTCAAGAAGATGCCGGGCACTTGTCAAAGCCGTTCTGTTTTGCGTCCAGGCTAGTGCTGTGCCTCGGCTTGCTCGTGTTCCTGGCGATGCCGGCCTGGGCGCAGCAAAAGGTACGCGTTGGCGTGTACCAGAACAGTCCTAAGGTGGCCATGGCAAGCGATGGCAAACCCGAAGGCATCTTCATCGATGTGATCGAAGCCATCGCCCAAAAGGAAGGCTGGCAGCTGGAGTACGTTCCTGGGACTTGGGCGGAGGGACTTTCGCGCCTGGAAACCGGCGACATCGACCTGATGCCGGACGTCGCCAACACGGTGGATCGCGAGCCGCTCTATGCGTTTCACAAGGAGCCGGTGCTGGCCAGCTGGAACCAGGTCTATACCCGGCACGGCGCCGGCGTGCGTACGCTGCTCGACCTCGAAGGCAAGACCATTGCGGTGCTGGAGGGATCGGTGCAGCAGGCATCGTTCGAGCAGATGGCCTCCAGCTACAACCTGACAGCGAAGCTGCTGCCATTCCCGGACTTCGACGCCGCCTTTGCTGCGGTGGCGCAAGGCAAGGCGGACGCCGCAGTAACCAACCGGTTTTTCGGATTCCGCAGCGCAGGCAAGTACGGCCTCGAAGATACTGCGATCATTTTCAGCCCTGTCAAACTTTACTTCGCCGCACCCAAGACCGGCCACGACGCACTGCTGGCTGCCATCGACAAGGACCTCGTCGAGTTCAAGCGGGATTCCGGTTCGCCTTACTTT
>DASVLM010000019.1:0-9011 GCA_036384875.1 Noviherbaspirillum sp. | reverse complement strand
AAGGTGGCGATATAGGTGCCGGAGCCTTCGGGAGAAACCTCCCAGAAAATCCGCCAGTTCCAGTGATAATTCATGTTCGTCTCGTCCCCGTGAAATGAATATTTATTTGTAGGACAGCGGATCGCCGGAATCGGATGGCTTCGCGAATGCGTGCTTGAGTTGCTCGCTCATCGGCCAGTTCAGGTTGATGCCCTTGGGCGGGATCGGCGACTGGAACCACTTGCTGTAGATGCGATTGATTTCGCCCGAGGTATAGACCTCCGACACAGCGGCGTCCACCGCCTTCTTGAACGCGGGGTCATCGCGTCTCATCATGATGCCGTAAGGCTCAGGCGGGAGCGCTTCCTTGCTGATGGTGTATTCGCTCGGGCTCTTCGAGCTGGCAGCGAGCGATGCGAGCACCACATCGTCCATGCCGAATGCAGCGGCACGGCCGGTTTCCACCATCAGGAAGCCTTCGGCATGATCTTTCACCGGGACGATGTTGATGCCAAGGTTTTTCTCGGTGTTGAGTTCCACCAGGTGCTTCAGGTTGACGGTGCCGGATGTGGACACCAGCGTCTTGCCCCGCAGGTCGGCAAGACCATTGATGTTCGACGATTTTTTCGACAGCAGGCGCGATGCCGTCAGGAACATCGATGGTGCGAATGCCACCTGCTGCTGGCGCTCGGCGTTGTTGGTGGTGGAGCCGCATTCCAGGTCGATTGTGCCATTCGCCATCAGCGGAATTCGTGTCGCGGAAGTCACGGGGTTGTACTTCACGTTGAGCTGCGACAGGCCGAGCTGCTTCTGCAGCGCTGCTACGACTTTCATGCACAGGTCGATCGAATAGCCGCGATAGGCCTCGTTGCCGTCAAGGTAGGAGAATGGAATCGACGAGTCGCGTACGCCGAGCGTAATGGTTTGCGATTCCTTGATCTTCTTGAGGGTGCCCGAATCCTCGGCGAACGCCGATGTGCACAGCAAGGCTGCGGCGGCGACTGCAATGATATGGATTGCTTTTTTCATGTCTCTCTCTCAGATTGGCGTGTGAAGAATGCCGGCCGTGCCGGCGGGTGGGTGGCAGGATTGCCGGTTGCGACTTCTTTCAGGACACCGCGTGGCGGCGTGTACCGGGCAGTCGCGGCCTGGTGAGCATGTCGGGACGCAGGATGTCGTCCAGCTCTTCGCGCGACAGCAGGCGCTTTTCCAGTACCAGTTCGGAAACGCTCCTGCCGCTCGCCAGCGCTTCTTGAGCAAGCTCGGTAGCAGCGCTGTAGCCGATGTAGGGATTCAATGCAGTGACGATGCCGATCGAGCTTTCCAGCATGGCGCGCAGCCGATCGCGATTGGCCGTGATGCCGTCAACGCAGCGTTCCGCCAGCACCTCGCATCCGCGTGCCAGATGCGACACGCTTTTGAAGAGGCTGTGCGCGACGATGGGCTCGAAGGCGTTGAGCTGCAACTGCCCTGCTTCCGCGGCGAAGCTGATTGTCACATCGTTGCCGATGACCTCGAAGGCGATCTGGTTCACCACTTCGGGAATGACGGGGTTGACCTTGCCCGGCATGATGCTGGAGCCGGCCTGCATGGGCGGCAGATTGATTTCGCCGAAGCCTGTACGCGGTCCGCTCGACAGCAGGCGCAAGTCATTGCAGATCTTCGAAAGCTTGACCGCCACGCGCTTCAGGACACCCGACAACTGCACGAAGGAGCCGACATCCTGCGTCGCTTCGATCAGGTTCGGCGCCGTGACGACCGGCACGCCGCTGATCGAGGCCAGTGCCTTGCAGGCCAGCGCGGCATAGTCAGGATGCGCGTTGATGCCGGTGCCGATGGCTGTGGCGCCGAGATTGACTTCACACATCAGCGCCACCGCTTCGCGCAGGCGTTCCTGGTCTTCACCCAGCATCACGGCGTAGGTGGAAAATTCCTGGCCGAGCGTCATCGGCACGGCATCTTGCAATTGCGTGCGTCCCATCTTCAGCACATCGGCAAATTCCTGCGCCTTGCGTTCGAACGACTGGCGCAACTGGTCCATTGCTTCAATCAAGCGGAAGATGCCCTTGTAGGCAGCGATGCGCAGCGCGGTGGGATAAACGTCGTTGGTGCTCTGCCCCATGTTCACATGCTCGTTCGGGTGCAGGATGTGGTAGTCGCCGCGTGCGTGCCCGAGATGCTCCAGTGCGACGTTGGCCACCACTTCGTTGGCATTCATGTTGGTCGACGTACCGGCGCCGCCCTGGATCACATCGACGACAAACTGTTCATGGAATTCGCCGGCGCGAATGCGCTTGCAGGCGGAGATGATGGCGGCGGCATGGGTATCCGGCAGCAGGCCGAGCGCATGGTTGGCTTCGGCCGCAGCCTGCTTTACACAAGCGAGTGCGGCAACGAGATCGGGATAGGCCGAAATCCTGATGCCGGATATCGGAAAGTTTTCGATGGCGCGCAGCGTGTGCACACCGTAGTAGGCGGCGCTCGGGAGCGTGCGATCCCCGAGCAGATCATGTTCGACGCGTGTCTGTACTGCCGTCATGGCGGCCTCCTTGTGATCCGATTCTTCGATCGCGGCTGCGTATCGATGAAATGGATTCTAGGGATGCCGTCACGCAAAACTATTCGAATTCATCATACATTGATGCAATGTCGGAATGCCCCACAAAGGGGCGCTGCAGGCGCTAGCGCTTGTCGAGCGCGCTCCACAGCTCGTCGAGCAGCGGCTTGTGATTGTCCACAGCGCGATAGAGCCTGATCTCCAGCGACAGCGACCATTGCTCGCTGCCGGCGCGCACCAGCCGGCCCTCGGCAAGCTCGCGCACGATGCAGCTTTCCGGCAGCCATGCCAGCCCGTGACCGGCGAGCGCCATGTGCTTGAGCAGTTCCGCCATGTCGCTTTCATAGACGTTGACGAAATGGCTGCCCTTGTCGGCGCGCGAGACGATGCGCTCCACCACCCTGCCGAAGAAAGAGGTGGCGGTATAGCCGAGGCGCGGCGTGGGACTACCCTTGGCGCCGGGCAGCGAAAATGCCGCATGGCCGGAGCGATTCGGAATCGAGACCGGCATCACCACGTCGCTGCCCAGACTGGCGCACTGGTATTTCACCGGATCGAGTTCGATGGGCAGGTCGGGATGGTGGTAGCACAACAGCAAGTCGCAATTTCCCTCCACCAGCGACAGCACCGAGTCGTGCACATTGGCGGGCAGGATGCGGGCACGAATGCCGCCGTGGCGCGAGCGGACACTGTTCAACCACATCGGGAAGAAGTTGAGCGAGAGGGTGTGGCCGGCGGAGACGCGCAGCATGTTGTCGTCGGCAGACTGGCCGCGCAGCATGGCGCGCGTGTCCTGCAACAGGCGCACCGCTTCCGTGGCGGTGGCACTGAAGATCTTGCCCGAAGGCGTCAGTGCGAGCGGGTAAGTGCTGCGGTCCACCAGGTCGGCGCCGACCCAGGCTTCCAGTGCGCGTATGCGTCGGCTGAGGGCGGACTGGGTCACGTTCCTGTCCTCGGCCGAGCGTGAAAAATTGCGCGTCTGCGCCAGGCTCAGAAAATCCTCGACCCATTTGATGTCCATGTCGTCCACCTCTCCTTGCGCGATCCCGCGGCCGGGCCGTCTTGAATATATCGCCCGGCAAGTCGTTTCATTGTAGGGCAGCCCGACTTTGCGGTGTATTCCCGTAATGCATAAATCCAGTGCGAATTTGCATAACAGGGACAAACAGCGCCGGTATCTTGAACACTGGTGATCAAAGAATGGAGGACAGCCATGTCAACAAAGTCGGCGAAGAAGCGGCTCGGTATCGTCGGCGGGCTTGGCGCGCTGGCCGGAGCCGATGTCTATTTCAAGCTGGTGCGCACCATGGCCAAATCCGGCATCGCGGACCGCTACGATGTGTTGTTCGAACAGCACCCCTTCGAAGGCGCAGCCACGCCAGTCGACGACAAGGCCGACCTCAGCGGCCGCAAGCTGTATATCTACGACATGATGAAGCGCTTCGAGGATCGAAAGGTCGATAGCGTGCTGGTGCCCTGCTTCCTCAGCCACACCTTCCTGCCTGAGCTGGCCTCGGCTTCGACGCTGCCGCTGGTGGACATCATTGATGCCGTCCTTGCCCACCTCCACGACGCCTTCCCGCCGCCGCGCACCATCGGCATCCTGACTTCGGACTACGTGCGCAAGCGCGGCCTCTTCGAGCGCCGCTTTGCCGATGCCGGCTACACGCTTGCCTATCCATCGGCCGCGACGCAGGACAGCCGCGTGATGCAGGCCATCTACGGCAAGCGCGGCATCCAGTCCGGCAATATCGAAGGCAGCGCGGTCGAGCTGCTGCACGAAGCGTGCATGGAGTTACTCGAGCACGGCGCCGATGTGATCGTGCCCGGCACCACCGAGATCGCCATCGTCGCCGATTCGCTCCGCACGCTGGGCGTACCCATCATCGACACCAACCAGGCTTATGCCGATTTCGCATTGGAGCACGACAGGCGGGAGCGGCCCAGGCCGTTCAAGGTCGGCATCATCGGCGGTGTCGGCCCGGCGGCGACGGTCGATTTCATGCGGAAGATCGTCAACAACACCGAAGCGCGGCGTGACCAGGACCATATACGCATGGTCGTCGAGCACAATCCGGGCATCCCGGACCGGACCGCCAACCTGATCGGCGACGGCGAGGACCCGACCATCGCCTTGTACGCGGCATGCAAGCGCCTGGAAGAAAACGACGCGAACCTGATCGCCATTCCGTGCAACACGGCACATGCCTACGTCGCGCGCATCCAGCCTCACCTGTCTGTTCCCATCGTGAACATGCTGCACGAGACCGTCTCACATATCGTGCGCCGCCATCCTGAATGCAGGAAGGTGGGCGTGCTCGCCACCTCGGGCACGGTAGCCAGCAAGGTTTATCACGACGCCATTGCGGCAGGCAGCCTCGAAACCATCGTGCCCGACGAGCACCACCAGGCGCTGGTGATGGACGCCATCTACGGCGAACAGGGCGTGAAGGCCGGGCATATCGAAGGCGCATGCAAGCGCCAGTTACGCACCGCCATGGAACATCTCGCGGCGCGCGGGGCCGACGTGCTGATCCTGGGCTGCACGGAACTGCCGTTGCTGCAGGCGGAAGATCCTGCGTTGCCGCTCGCAGGCCGGCACGTGGCCGTGCTCGATCCGACCGCAATACTTGCGCGCCGCTGCGTGCAGTTGTCGCGACATGCAGATCACGCCGCCGATGGTGCGGCAGATGCGTGAACCCATCCTCCAGCCTTCCGACAGGTTCGAGTGAGGCTGCCTCCCAACCATGGACGATCCTCCGATGACCCTGGACGAATACATCAACCAAGAAGTCCGGCTGACCAAGCAGGAACGCAAACCGAATGCCATTTCACTGCGCTTCGTGGAGCTGCATGAATTGCAATCGCGTTCCGCCGCCGAGGAGGAGGAATACCAGGTACTGCATTCGCTGATGCGTTCGCGTTGGCGCTGGTTCGATGCCTCCAGTGAAGTCGTCCGGAAAAGGAAAACAGCGAAACGCTGAGCGCCTTCAAAACTCCAGGGTTTCTCCGTCAGCAGGAATGTGCAGGCGGTCTGCCACGCCGGCACGCCGTGCAGCATCGGCCAGCTCCGCACGCGTCACGGGACAGTGGCCGAGCGCTTCCATGTGATTCGCGATCACCGCTCCCGTCACCAACCGGGCTACCGCAATGACGTCGTTAACGCCCATGATGATTTCCGAACCGATGTCGAATCGCGCGCCGCCTGCGGGTACCAGGCTGACCTGCGGTTGCCGGCGCGTGAGGAAATCGCGCAGTTCCGGCGTCAGGATCGTGTCTCCCGACAGATAGAGACTTGGTTCGCCGGGCATCTCGATCAGGTAGCCGACGCCATGTTCCATGAACCTGCCGACCAGGCCCGTACCGTGCACGCAGGGGACCGTGCTGATGCAGCCGTCCAGGAAGGGGGCCGGATCACGATGATTGTCCGGCAGCGGCGCGACGTTCAGTCCACGTTCCTTTAGGTAAGCGGCGTCGTGCGGCGTGCAGATCACCGGAATCTTCCGTTCGCGCAGCCAGCGCTTGCCCGTCCGGTCGAGGTGATCGAAATGGCCTTTCTGGCAATGCGTGATCAAGCAGTGGGTGACGCCCTCCAGCATCGCGCCGGCCGCTTCCGGCAGCGCCACAATGGGGTTGCGTTGGCGCCCGCCGATGAACTTCAATGGCGGCAAAGCACCTTGCGGCGCGAGCATCGGGTCGATCAGGATGCGGCTTTTGCCGATCTCAAGCATGACGGTCGCGTTGCGCAGCTGGGTGATTTTCATGGCAGGCCCTCCTCGTTTCGATAACGCATTGTGCGTTTTCCGCGAGCTGCCTAGAATGGCAGGAATAGACATAAAAAAGCCATTTTCTGCCATGTCGCCGAAAGCTCCTATTTGTGCTCCCCTTCGCATTGGCTTGCTGCTCTACCCCGCCTGCATGCCGGCCGGATTGTTTGCCTTTGCCGACTTGCTGCACGGTGCAAACCGGCGCAGCGGCCGGCGCCTGTTCGAACCACTGTTCGTCGCGGCGAAGGCTGGCCCGGTCGATTGCGCGCACGGCCAGTCGCTGTCGGCATCGGCGCTCGCGCAGCAGGCGAAACTGGATGCAGTGCTGGTACCGGGTTTCTGGGGGGAGTCGGCACGGCAGGTGTCGGAAGCGGTAGCCGGGAATGCACACCTGGTTTCCGCACTGGCCGGCCTGCCGAAATCGACCATGCTGTGGAGTTACTGCACTGGCGTCGGTCTGCTGGCAGCTACCGGCAGGCTGAACGGCCAGCAGGCGACTGCAACCTGGTGGCTGGCGGACCTGCTGCGGGAGCGTCATCCCAAAGTCAGGTGGCAGCCGGAGCAGACCTGCGTCTTCAATCCCCGCACCGCCACAGCCTCCGGCGTCAACGGCTATTTGCCCATCGCGCAGGCCTTCATCGAAAAGCATCTCAGCGAAGAAAGCTACCGCGACCTCGCCAAGCTGATGGTGCTGCCGCGCCCCGAACGCAGCCATCACGCCTTCCGGACGCTGAACCTGATGGAGCAACCCGACACCCTGCTTCGCAAGCTCTATGCGATGGCGGAGCAGATGCCGGCCACCGGCATGACGGTGCGTCGGGTCGCCAGCGAACTGAATACCACCGAGCGCACCCTCGCACGCAAGGTGCTCGCTGCAGCGGGAATGCCGGTGGCAAGCTACCTGCGCCGCGTCAAGCTCAACCAAGCAAGTGAACGCCTCATCCACACCACTGCATCCGTCAGTACCATCAGCGCCGAACTGGGATTCAGCAGCGACTCCAGCATGCGGCGCATGTTCAAGGAACTCACCTCGATGACGCCGGCGGAATACCGTCAGCATTTCGGTCGTCGCTGACGCGTCATCGCAGGCAACCGCGTGTCGCCAATGGTGCGCGGGTGCACCATCCGGCAGCGTCGCGCCATATCGCGGTGCATTCACGCGCGGCGCATCACGTCCATCTTTTACGCCTTCGCACCACCGCAAAGCCATGTGGGCACAAGGCCTTGAGCCGAATGCGCCGTCACGGGCTCGCTTCTTGCTGATGACGATCGACGCTGGTGCTCGCCTCAGGCAATGCACCACATTGTTTTCAATAGACCAGCCACACAAGCTGGATACACACAGGGAGAAATCATGGCCTACCTGGCACCTTCGGAATTCGTCACCAAGATGGTGGATGCGGGCGAATCCAAAATTTTCATGTCCACCCGCGATACGGTCATCCGCGCCTACATGGCCGGCGCCATCCTCGCGTTGGCGGCGTGGTTTTCAGTCACCATCAACGTCCAGACCGGCCAGCCTTTGCTGGGCGCCGTATTGTTCCCGGTCGGGTTCTGCATTCTTTATCTGCTGGGCTTCGACCTTCTCACCGGCGTGTTCGTGCTGTCGCCGCTGGCGCTGATCGACAAGCGTCCGGGCGTGACCGTCGGCGGTGTGCTGCGCAACTGGGGGCTCGTGTTCCTCGGCAATTTCGCCGGCGCAGTGACCGTGGCGGTGATGATGGCGATCTATACAACGTATGGCTTCTCTGTCGAACCGAATGCTGTCGGCAAGGCGATCGGCGTGATCGGCGAGAACCGCACCCTGGGTTACGCCAAGTTCGGCGCCGCCGGCATGCTGACGCTGTTCGTGCGCGGCATGCTGTGCAACTGGATGGTGTCCACCGGCGTGGTCGGTGCAATGATTTCCACCACCGTCAGCGGCAAGGTGCTGGCGATGTGGATGCCCATCATGCTGTTCTTCTACATGGTCTTCGAGCACTCGGTCGTCAACATGTTCCTGTTCCCGTCCGGCCTGCTGCTCGGGGCGCACTTCTCCTTCATGGACTACCTGATCTGGAACGAGATTCCCACCGTGCTCGGCAACCTGGTAGGCGGCTTGTCTTTCACCGGACTCACGCTGTACACCACGCATATCAAGACGCTGCCCAAGCGCCATCCGTACTGATTGTCGGCAAATTCGCAATGAAGCCCCGGCATGCATCGGACCGGGGCTCCGTTCTCTCGACATGGCCAGCCAACTCGATATCCGCATCGGACAATATTCAGACAAGGGACGTAAGGAATCCAACCAGGACTTCCATGGCACCTTCCTGCCGAAAGAGCCGCAATTGAGCTCGAAAGGCGTCGCGCTCGCGATCGCCGACGGAATCAGCGCGAGCGATGTCAGCCACATTGCCAGTCAGTTCGCGGTGACGAGCTTTCTCGAAGACTACTATTGCACGTCGGATGCATGGTCGGCGAAGAAGTCGGTCGAGCGCGTGCTGGCAGCGACCAATTCCTGGCTCTATTCAGAGACCCAGCGAGGACATGGCCGCTACGACAAGGATCGCGGCTACGTTTGCACGCTGAGCGCAATGGTCATCAAGTCCACCACTGCGCACCTCTTTCACGTCGGCGATACCCGCATCTATCGGCTGCACGGCGCGTCGCTCGAACAACTGACCACCGACCATCGGGTGCGTGTCTCGTCGGAGCAGAGCTATCTG
>DASVLM010000018.1:0-11014 GCA_036384875.1 Noviherbaspirillum sp. | reverse complement strand
AACAAACTCACCGAGCCGCCGGGAACCCCGTATGCGATTCCGGCGATCGCCAAGGCTACGGCAAGCGATGCTCCCAGCAGCGGCAGAATGCGGCCGCGCGCAATCGGTGCAGCCAGCAGGCAGGCAATCAGGTAGAACTTGATCTCGATTGCCAGACTCCAGTTCACCATGTCGATGCTGTCGGTGCCGGCGAGGTTATGTACCAGCAGGACGTTCTGCAGCACCTGCTTCGCGCTCCAATCAAAAGGCAGATGCCAGAATCGCGATGATAGCCACACAGCAAGCAGGCCGAGCGCGGCGCACGCAGCGTAGGTCGGGTAGATGCGCAAGGCCCGCGCCGCCAGAAAACGCAGGCGCGTTGCCTTGGTTACGGAAAACGGAATGACGAAGCCGCTGACCAGGAAAAACAGTGCCACGCCGAACGGGCCGAAATTGAAATACGTAAAGGAAATCGCCGCCAGGCTTTTAGCAGAAGGGCCCTGCAGCGCGGGCGCAAAAATGTGCGCGGCCACCACGTCGCGACCTAGCCAGTACATGCCGAGCAGGTGAACGATCAGCACGCACAGCGCGGCTACGGCGCGCAATTGATCGGCGAAGATAATTTTGCCGTTAGAGCCTGAGGCGGGCGATATGCTATTGGATCTTATTTTCATGTTGGCGGCGCCTGCAGCAATCTGACGAACTGGCCCGTCTGCGCAAATCGCCTTGCCAGTTCCAAGGCTGCTGCGGAATCGGTCATTACTTTGTTCATCCGCTCCTTCTATTTGCCTGCCCGCAGAAGCCTGCGAGAAAGAAGGGTTCTCATGTCGCGACGCGTGTCGCACACGATGTGGACGTAAATCGTTTCGTCCCGGACCTCGTAGATGACTCGGTTCATTCCGGAAATCACTTGGCGGTACTGCAACAAACCTAGATCTGCAAGTTCATCAGGAATGGAACCGTTGAATGGGACAACCTGGATAGTCCGCACCGAATCCTTGACCTTCCGGGAAGTCTCCTGCCAGGCAGCTTGTCCGAAGCTGTTGACGACATAGCGGCGAAATTCCTTCAGGTCTTCCTCTGCGCCCGCAAGGAAAACCGCTCTCACTGCAGGTCTTCCTTGTCCAGCTCGGCAAAGACTTCATCGGCATCGCGAAAACGTCCTTGCTCGATATCGCGGGTGCCCATGGCCAGAATTTTCAGAAGTGCGAGCGTCTCTTCTTGTTGCTCATAAGTACGCACATCCATGACAACAAGCTTGGCTTCGCCATTCTGTGTAATCAACATCGGTTCGCGGGACTCGGAAACATCCTTCACAATCTCGGCCGCATGGCTTTTGAGGTAACTGATAGGCTTGACCTGGGTTGAAAACTTCATGGGGCGCTCCGGAATCGCAACGATGCAAAGAAGACCAAATATAGACCAAATTCAGTCCCACATTCCAACTATTTAACCGATAGCGCTCAAATATCCCGATTCTGACGAAAGGCAGTGCATGCCGCGAAGGACTTCGCCGATATTTCTGCGAAAATGGGCGCCCGAGATAACAAACAGCGTCACCCCGTCAAGGGCTTGCAACCACATACCTTTCCTTTTTGTCATGAAATACTGGTTTTCTCTCTTCCTCATTCCCCTGCTGGTCAGCTGCGGCGGCGGTAATCAAGCTGCGGTTTTCGACATCCAAGCAACCAACTTGCATTACGGCTCAGCTGCTACATTCCTGTTCGTGGGAAATTATGTGGCCGACCAAGGCCTGAAAGTAAATATTCCAAATTGCGCCGGACAAACTCCGGTGTACTCCACATCCACCGAGTTCGCGGTTCGCTGCTTCCTGAATACCACTGGCGACCTGAATGTGCAGGTAACGAATGCTGCCGGCGCACCAATTTACGCCAAGACGCTGACGGTTCCTGCTCTCCGGGTCAGCCTCGATACATCGATGGGCAAGATCGTCGCCGAACTGAACCCCAACGCCGCACCAATTACGGTCAACAATTTCCTCGGATACGCGCTGACCGGCTTTTATACCAACACTCTGTTCCATCGCGTCATTCCCGGATTCGTCATTCAAGGCGGCGGTTTCGTATCCGGACTGACGCCGCAGACCGGCGCGGGTTCGCCGATTACACTCGAGTCCAACAAAGGCTTGAGCAATCTGCGCGGCACGCTAGCAATGGCACGCACGTCCGACCCGAATTCTGCCACCTCCCAGTTCTATTTCAATCTGGCCGACAATACCTCACTGGATTACAAGAGCGCTGACAATCCCGGCTATGCGGTGTTCGGAAAAATCGTCGAGGGTCTGGATGTCATGGATGCCATCGGCAAAGTGCCGACCAGCGTGCAAGACGGGCAACCAGACGTGCCGGTGAATGACGTCGTCATCAAATCGGTGACACGCATTCAGTGAAACGAGCAAAACACTCCTTTCTGTCGTTCTTTGCGGTGAATATCGATAACTAACACCGCATTTGTTGCGGAGATTATTTTGACTATGCGGTGAATGCCCCGCATAATCACCGCATGAATAGCGGGGATAAAAAATACATCTGGCAACAGGAGGCTTGGCCGCAATGGTCTTATGACCTGCCGCGCCTGTCCCTCTTGCTTGCCCAGGCCCACCAGGCTCGCGGACATTTGCTCGGACGAATGCATGACCTGGGTATGGACCTCCGCGACGAAGCCACCTTGCGTGTGCTGACTGAAGATGTGCTCAAGACCAGCGAGATCGAGGGAGAAAAACTCAATCACGAGTCGGTACGTTCATCCATCGCCAAGCGCTTGGGCGTCGACATCGGCGCGTTGGCACCGATGGACCGGCATGTGGAGGGAGTGGTGGACATGGCCCTCGACGCTACCCAGCATTACGATCGGCCACTCTCGGCAGAACGCCTGTTTGGCTGGCATGCCGCGATGTTCCCTACGGGTTACAGCGGTTTGACCAAGATCCGGGTAGGCAGCTGGCGCGACGATTCCTCAGGGCCAATGCAAGTCGTCTCCGGTCCCACTCATCGGCATAAGGTGCATTACGAAGCGCCACCGGCAGGACGGCTGGATGCCGAGATGTCTGTCTTTTTGCAGTGGTTCAATTCAAGCCTGCAGGACGATCCCGCCATCAAGGCTGGGCTGGCCCATCTGTGGTTTGTGACCATACATCCGTTTGAAGATGGCAACGGGCGGATTGCACGCACTGTCGGCGATATGGCACTCGCGCGCGCGGAGCAATCGACGCAGCGTTATTACAGCCTGTCGGCGCAAATCCAGCGGGAACGCAAGGACTACTATGACTCGCTGGAAAAAGCCCAGAAGGGTGCGCTAGATGTCACCGACTGGTTGGAATGGTTTCTCGGATGTTTATTGCGGGCCATCGAGGGCGCACAGGAATCCTTGTCGAATGTCTTGACCAAGGCAAGCTTCTGGAAACGCTGGGCAGGCACGCCCATGAACGATAGGCAGATCAAACTGCTGAAAAAATTGCTGGATGGATTTGACGGCAAACTGACGAGCAGCAAGTGGGCCGCAATAGGCAAATGTTCGCAAGATACCGCGCTGCGCGACATTACCGATTTGCTCGAGCGCGGCGTACTCAAGAAATCCGAAGCCAGCGGACGCAGCACCAGCTACGAATTGATGCCGTTGATGAAGTAAGCCACCAATATCTCAAGCGAGAACCTGGCCTCCGGCCACGCCCACCAACGACACCGGGCCATCGTTATCGATGATTGTCCGTGCGGCAGTAAGTTCTGTTACGCCGCCGGGGAACACACCGCCCACCGGGTCGGTGATTTCCATGCCGAAAGTACGGCTGCCAACTGGTCGACGTAAGAGACGCAGCGGCCTGCTGGCCGGCGAAAGTCTCAAACGCCACACTGCCGGCAGTCGGGCCCTTTACCACATGAGATGCCGTCAGGATGCGCATGCCGTCTTCCGGCAGCTCGCCGGTGCCATACAAGACCTATCCCCCGCTCGCGGATAACGCAAGTCTTCTCATCTGGAATTGATCTCGACCATAAAAAAACCCCCGATGCCGAAGCATCAGGGGTTTCAAAAAACTACTTGCCTAGCCCCTACCGTACGGCAGGGGTTGTCTCTAGGAAGATTAGGCGACGAAGATATCGCCAACTGCAGCAGCAACAGAGCTACCAGCCACGACTGCACCAGTAACACCGCTGACGCCAATCAGCTCAACCATCGTATCCGTTCCGCCAGCTTGCTGGAACACATAGGTGTTGCCCGCGACTTCGAAGATAGCAACGTTACCGCTCGTGCCCGCCATTGCATTCGCAACACCAACCCACTCAGAAACGGTGTCCACCAGCGCTGCATCCGCACCAGCGAGAGTCAGAACACCCTTTGCAGAAATGCTTGCAGTAATTGCCTTGCCGGCGTTGGACGAAGCCGTTGCAACGTCAGTACCAGTTGCTGCGGTTGCCAAAGTTGCAGTCGCGGCAAAAACCAGAACGTCAGCAGCGTCACCACCAAGCGACGTCGCTGCAGCGATAGACGAACCGAAAGCATTGGTCGCGGACATCGTTGCAACTTGCGTCGTGCTCAATGCAGTCGTCACCTTGCCGAAGTCAGCAACAGTGTCAAATGCGGTCGTGCCAGAGTTGGAAATTGCGAAGCTGTCACGTCCAGTGCCACCAGTGTAAGTATCAGCACCGGCCTTACCGTCGAGAGTATCAGCGCCTGCACCACCAGTGAGGGTGTCGGTACCAGAGCCACCGGTCAGAGTGTCCTTACCGTCGCCGCCGATGATGGTGACATTGCCGGAAGCTGCAGTAGCGGTGATATTACCCTTGAAGGTAGAACCGTTGATCGTGACGTTCGTGCCGATAACGGTACCCAGGTCAACGTTGTTGTACAGCGCTGCGCCCGTAGTGTTTGCATCCAGAGCGCTGGTCAGGTTGATGGTTGCGTTGGTGCCGACCGTAATGGACGAACCAGCTGCGCCAGCAGTACCACCGCCAGCAGCACCGCCAGCGGCGGCACCAAATGTAACGGTGTCAGCCGTACCAGTGCTCAATTGAGTACCGACGATATTCAAATTCAGCGTTTCGATACCAGAAGCGTCAAGTGCCTTACCGCCAGCACCGCCCGTATCAGCAGCCTCAACAGACGCGCCGCCAGCGCCACCGATTACGTCAGCATTGCCAATGAAAGTCAAGTTCGCAATGTTGCTGCCGTTGTCCAGCTTAGGTGTCAGAACGATACCGGTACCACCTGCGCCGCCGACATCAGTACCGCCAACAACAGAAACGCCACCCGCGCCACCGGTGATCGCAGCGGAGATCACCAGATTGTCAGTGTTTTCAATGGTCGAAACGTTGATCGCAGCAGTACCGGCGGTGTTAGCAGCGGCAGCAGCCACAGCGCTTGCACCAGAAGCGATAACCGTGTCGTAGGTGCTCAATGCATTGAAGTCAATGGTGAGACCAGACGTTGCGGTCGTTTCGACCTTTTCGAAACCGGAAACTCCCAAAGCCAGCGTGGTCTTGGTTGTCGCATTGATCGTTGCGTCGGTAACAACGATAGTGTCGGAACCGTCGCCGCCATTGATAACGTCAGCGGAAGTCACATTGGAAGCAGCGCCAACCAAAACACGGTCATCGCCAGCGCCAGTGCTGATAGTGGCGGTGCTGTTGCCACCAGAAACATCAACGGTGTCATTTGCGGAGCCCGTGGTGACCGAAACAGTACCAGTGCTTGCAGTAGTGAACGTCGTCTTACCCGTGCCGCCCTTGAAGGTGGTCGAAGTAGCTGCGGTTTCGCCCGTGAAGCTCACCACGCCGGTCGACGCGGTTGCGTCCACGGTGACTGTGGCAGCCAGATCAGAAGCGGAGATCGTCAGATCACCAGCGCCCTTCAGATTCAGCGTCTTGACGGCAGTAGCAGCCAAAGAACCGATGGTGTTTGCGCCAGTGGTACCGGTGCCAGTTGCAGTGATTTCAACGGTTTCAGCGGTGGACAGGGTCAGCACGCCGACTTTGCCCAGCGTGCTGATGGCAACCTTTTGCGTGTCAGCAGCAGCAGCACCGGTGAAGGTGGCAGTAATTTCGGAAGCGGTTGTACCGGTCGAAGCGGTACCGCCAATGATACCCAGAGTCGTCGTCTTGGCCAGGTTGCTTACCGTGATCAGCTCGTCGTGAGCGGCCATTGAGGCTGCGCCGGCGTCCTTGATCGAAACAGTGTTCGCACCAGTAAATTCGGATGCGTTGATGGTCAGCGTTTTTGTATCAGCAGGCGTCACAGTCAATGTGACAGTCTCGACGTTCTTCAACACCGGAGCGATCGTTTGGCTGGCAGCCGTAATCGAAGCGGTCAGGGTATCGTTACCTGCACCACCGTCGATGTAGTCAGCGGAGGTCAGGAAGCCATCAGTCGGTGCACGGAACGTATCGTCGCCCGAGGTGCTCTTCGAAGCAGCGGTTGCGCTTGCCGGATCGAGAGTGTCGGAACCTGCAGAGAGCGTGAAGGTCGAGCCGGTGGTGGTGGTGCTTGCCGAAACAGCGGAGGAAATGGTCGTGGACAGCGAGCTGGTTGCTGCGGTCAGCGTAGCTGCATCGCTGGTCACGGTAGCCAGCCAAGTCTTCGCAACAGCGTTAGCTGCGGAGCCGGAGTAACCGACGATCTGGTCAGTCGTGGTCAGTGCGTTGGTGAAGCTGGTTGCAGCGGAAACCTTGTTGGAGATCGCAGTTGCGTCCGTACCTTGAGCGTTGTTAGCGAGCGTCAGGGCGATGCTGGAAACAGTTTCCAGGCCATTCAGCAGACGCAGACCCCAGAAGGTCACTTCGTTGGCGGCAGCGGCGCGGCCGAACAGGTTGGTGTACAGCTGGGAAACGACCGATGCGGTCGTCAGGCTGCCGTAGACGGAGGTGTATTCGGTCGACTGGGCGAAGGAAGCAGCAACTTGCGCTTCGGTCATGCCTGCGTCCATCTTGCCTTCCCAGAAGGCTTGACCCAGAGCATCGCCAGGACGGTTGAAGAAAGCAACGTACAGTTTCTGAACTGTAGCGGTATTAGCACCCATTTAAATAACTCCTAGGAAGGTGGTACATCAAAAGTTAAGGTATTGCGGACCCGCATCACTTGCATCACTACAAGCTTGCGGAAGAATAATGGCAGATCACATTTATTGATTATGTGACTGCCGTCACACAAATCCATTAATGCAACGCCGAAATGATGCTTTTTGGCCACAGACCGGCGCCAGCGCTGGATTATGGGCAAACATTGGCTTGAAGGCAATAGCCTGTATATGGGAGAAAAGAGGGGGATTGAAGCTGGCTACACTAAACACGCAATCGACCTAGTATAGCGAGCAAAGTGTGCCTATCGGAACGCACGCATTTCTGGCATATGGCATCCACAAATTCACTTCCGCCGTTGACGAGGACCACTGTGGGCGCGTAACAAACGAGCAGGCAAAACAACCGGAAAATCAAGATCATTTCAACCCACATTATTTACAAAATTATGCCTATAATTCAGCAACTTGAACAATAGTTTGCTGCGGCATAAAGACCGGCAAAAATAATGTGTATAGCCATCCGGATCAATTAACACCCTATCTTTTGTCCAAGGTTCCGCCCGCCACACTGGAGGCGGCAGCCGAGGTAACGCGCAACTCAATGCGCCTGACCAGCGCCGCCCATCCAACCGCCCGAGCGGCCCTGCGGGAGCTGATGCGGTCCATGAATTCCTACTACTCGAACCGGATCGAAGGACAAGGTACTCACCCTCTTCATATCGAGCGTGCGTTGCGACGCGAGTTTTCGGACAGGCCGGATGTTGCCCGGTTGCAGCGCATTGCGGTTGCCCACATTGAAGCCGAGCGCGAACTCGAAAGCCTGCATCCAAATGCTCAGGAAGCCGCCGGCAGCGCCTTTCTTCAATCGGCGCACAAAGCCTTGTATTCGCGACTGGACAAGGAAGACCGGCTGATCGGTGAAGACCAAGAGGTGGTGCCCGGCGAGATTCGTACGGTAGACGTTAAGGTGGGGCGCCATATTCCGTCCGAGGCGGCGGCGCTACCGCGCTTCCTGGCGCGCATGGACAAGGAATATGCGAGCCCGATGGGATGGGATGGCCGCCTGATCGCTGCTGCCTGTGCGCATCATCGTGCTGTCTGGATACATCCCTTTACCGACGGCAATGGCCGTGCCGTACGCCTGCAGACACATTGCGTTCTATGGGAATTGTCGGATGGTCTGTGGTCCATCAGCCGCGGCTTGGCGCGAGCCCGCGACCACTACTACGCCCGTCTGGCGAACGCCGATCAGCCGCGTCGCGGCGATCTGGATGGACGAGGCAACCTGGCCACGGCGGGATTGGTGGAGTGGGTGGATTTCTTTGTGCAGGTTTGCCTCGACCAGGTGCAATTCATGACACGCATGCTTGAACTGGACGGGTTGAAACGGCGAATCGAGGCGCTCGTCACCTATCGCGCCACGGAAGATAAGGACATTCGCCGGGAAGCCGTGCTGCCGCTGCACCATGTATTCGCTGCCGGCCCGGTCGCGCGTGGAGAATTCATCCAGATGACCGGCCTGGGCGAACGCACCGGCCGCAAGCTTCTGTCCCGCCTGCTGCACTCCGGACTTCTGGTCAGCGACTCTCACGTTGCTCCAGTGCGTATCGGCTTGCCGCTCGATGCACTGTCGCTCCTGTTCCCCGAACTCTATCCGGAGGCGGCCACAAAGCCGGACTAATTCAAGGCGCCGCGCAGGCCAGCGCTCACCGAACGCGCTCTACTTCGTCCAGTAAGTCACGCCTGTGCCGACGTGCTGGTTGTCGATGCGACCCTGGAAGATATAGGCTGCCTCGCCGCCATTGGCCGGCCCCATGACTCCTTGCACGGCCATGTTGTTGGGCTGCAGGAGCTGGTTGCCGCCGAGGAGCTTGCCGTCACGCGAGACGTCGCCCTGCGCCTGGAAGGCGTAGCGCTGGTTCTGCTGGCTGACGAGGTCGAAGCTGGTGTTGAACTTGGCGCTGGCGAAATCGACGTTGAGTTTGCCGTTTTCCACCTTGGCGGCGGCAAGCTTGTTGGCCGGCTCGTCGAGGATGTAGGCTTCGCTTTGCTTGAGCGCGAAACCGACGTTGCCGGTGGCGGGAATCTGCCAGTCGGCGCCCTGCGAACGGAGGATGGCGAAATAGGTATTGAGCGCGAGCAGCTGTGCCTTGCTATTGTTGATGGCGCCGACGACGTCGAGGTTGGCGGCGCTGTCTACCACGGCCTGCCAGCGGCCCCAGATGATCTGCTTGGGCGGCAGCACAACCGGCTCTCCGCCACCGCCACCTGTGACAGGAGGCGGCGTGACGGGTTGCGGCATGGACGCGGTGATGCGGGCGATCAGGTCGGCATTCTTGTGCGGGTCGAGGCTGATGTCGGCGCCGGCCAGGATGGCGCCGACGGACGAGTTGCCGGCCGACTTGGCCATCGGTTCGTCGCTACGTGGCGGCGCGTTGACATCGGGCGAATTGCCGTTCAACGGCAGCAGCTGCGGCGCCGGCGTGCCTTTACGTACCTGCAACAGTTGGCCGACCTGGTAGGCGAACAGCTCGCGGCTGGCCTTGCCTTCGCAGGGGCCGTTGCCTTCCGGGCCGCAGGTGGGCGAGAAGCCGCTGACGATGATGCCGCCGGAGATGACGGCGACGCGCGAGGTTTCCTGGTCGGTGAATACGGTGAAATCGGTGCCGCGCACGCCAATGGCGGCGACCGGCGTGTTGAAGCGGAAGTTCTGCCTTGCCTGCTTGACGCCTTCGCCGGAAATGCTGCGGGCGACGCCGCTCAGCAGTTCCAGCTTGACGCGGGTGTTGGCGGGGTTGTCGCGATCGATGTGATAGGCGACGATGCGTGCATGGCTGGAAGGACGCAGGATGAGGAAGCCGTTGTCCACCGTCTTGAGGTAGACATAGCCGTCGACCCCGGTGGTGACTTCGTCACCCTCCTGCACGGCGTTGCCGAGTGCGGCGGGCTTGGCGCCGACATGGGCGTCGCCGGCGGCGAATACAATACGTGCGGCCTCACCGGCCTGGGCACAGGCCGAGGCAAGCATCAAAGTGGCGGTGATGAACAGGCTGCGCATGATCCATTTCTCCTTGTCATCATTTTCCGCTGTCAAAGGATAAATGATGTGACGATCGTCACATTTTACATGGCATTTGGAAATTTTTTTAAATTAATCTGCTTTCAAAACAACAACTTATATTGAAAGCAACGTTTCCCGTTTGCATGACTGCCGGAGGCAACGGTACTCCGCCCGCTCCCTCTCCCAAACCTTGTCTTTTTTGGGCACCGTGAATGCATGGGTTATACTTTCCTGTTGGTAAAAACGAGGCTGTGCCACGGCGCGCCGGGGCCTTTGTTATATAAGAACGCCATATGAAGCCGTCAGCGGCCGCCCTTCCCTTCTCTTTCAGCCCTGCCGCCCTCCTGCGATTTTTCATCGCTCTCGCCGCTATTGTCCTGGCCGTGGCGCCGCAATGGCTGACTCCCCTGAATAATTCCTTTTTTGCAGACGAATGGCTGCGCGACCGGTTCATCCGCTGGCATGCGGATACCACGCCCGAGTCGCGGCTGGTGGTGGTGGATATCGATGAAGCCAGCCTGCAATCGGTCGGCCCGTGGCCATGGCCGCGCGCGCGCATCGCGGACCTGGTGGAAAAACTGCTGAGCACTTACCAGGCACGCGCAGTGGCGCTGGACCTGGTGTTTCCGGAACCGGCCGACGCAGCGGGCGATGCGCGGCTGGCGATACTGGCGCAGCACGGGCCCGTTGTGCTGGCGCAGGCTTTTGACTACGAGCGCCAGCAGTTGCCGGTGCGGGTCGGACGGATCGGCGGCGGTACGCCGGCCGGGAACGCTACCGGTGTACCGACGGCGACTGGTTTTGTCGGCAACCATGCCGGCCTCGCGGCGCAGGCGGCCCATCTCGGCAATATCGGCTTCCGGCCTGATGCGGATGGCGCGATCCGCTACCTGCCGATGCTGACCCGTTTCGAGGGGCGGGATTATCCGACGCTGTCGCTGGCC
>DASVLM010000017.1:0-2050 GCA_036384875.1 Noviherbaspirillum sp. | reverse complement strand
CAGCGAGAACAGCACGACGCGACCACCGAACTTGTCGGTCCAGATGCCGAGCGGCACACGCACCAGCGAACCGGTCAGCACCGGCGTTGCCGCCAGCAGACCGAACTGCGTTTCGTTGAGACCGAGTTTCGCTTTAATGGGAATGCCCAGCACTGCGAACATCATCCAGATCGCGAAACAGATCGTGAATGCGAACGTGCTGCTGGCGAGCACGGATATTTGTTGACGACTTCTTGAAGCGGCCACGACACACCTCCCTTGGACGGATGACCTGATGCACCAAGATTACGCAGTTGCAGCAAATGGGACTATTCGCCGGAGGGTTATTCGGCAGGAGGCAAGCGGGTTAATGATGGTAGGGAAAACGGGGGACGCTGCAGGGGGTGGGATAGGCCAAAAGGATTATGCGATTGCCTAGAACCGCTGCACACCGCGCCGAGGAATCTGCGACGACATGACGATAGACGTCCGCGTCTCGCCGTACTGATTGATACTTGCCAGGAACTCTTCGAGGTCGACCATATTTTTCGCAACGACGGTAAACACGCAGGAATCCGAACCGGTCACATGCAGGCATTCGAGCACCTGTGGCTTGGCGCGCAAGACCTCGATGAATTTTTGCTTGTAGGGATGCTGGGTAGTGATCGCGACGATAGCCTTGATGGCATAGCCCAGCAGTTCCGGAGCGATGTCGGCATGGTAGCCGCGGATGATGCCCGCCTCTTCCATCTTCTTGATGCGCTCGGCAGTAGCGGGCATCGACAAGCTGGCGATCTCGGCCAGGGTTTTCAACGACGCGCGGGCGTCTTCCTGAAGGGCAGCGAGGATCGCCCAAGATTTCTCATCCATGGCATTCATCATCGGCCTGCCTAATATGTTTAGGTGAAAGCCTGATTCTGCCTGAAAAAATCGATTTTTTGTGGTCGCGCGATTGGATAGACTTTTTGCATGGACACCTCTCTCATACCCCTCTTCCTTAAGTCTGCGCTCATCGGCTTGTCGATTGCCGCGCCTGTCGGGCCGATCGGCCTGTTGTGCATCCAGCGCACCGTCGACCATGGACCACGCGTCGGCCTCGCCACAGGGCTGGGCGCTGCGGCGGCAGATGCGATCTATGGCGCGGTTGGCGCATTCGGCGTGACGGCCCTGATCACGCTGCTCACCGATGCGCGCTCGATGCTCGCGTCGGGCGGCGCGCTCTTCCTGCTGTGGCTGGCGTGGAGTGCATGGCATGCGGCGGAGCCGAAGCATGCTGCCGTCGCCAAAGGAGGCGTCAAAGGCTGGCATGCCTTCGGCGGAACTTTCCTGCTCACGCTGTCCAACCCCACCACCATCCTGTCGTTCATCGCGGTGTTTTCATCACTGGCCGGCAACGCATCGGAGGCTTCGCCGATATGGATGATCGCCGGCGTGTTCATTGGTTCGGCGGCGTGGTGGTTCCTGCTGGTGGGAATAGTCGGGCGCTTCCGTGGGCGTTTGCAAGCCGCGCAACTGCGCTGGCTTCGCCGTGGGTCGGCGGTGCTGTTGGCGGGGTTTGCGGGTTATCAGTTGGTTTCGCTTTGGACGTATTGATCCATTGGCGATGGTGCGAAAGAGATCGTGAATGCGAACGTGCTACGGTGGGTAAAAAAACGGGAACGCGGCGAGCACAGATCAAAAGGATTAGTATGCGGCTATTTTCCGGTACCGGGAAATTCTGTATGAAGGAGAATTTATAACAGCTAGCCGGAGATAAAACCTAAGGAAGGTCTGATCAAGTCCACCGATTGCGCAATGAGACGTTGAATGTTGCAAAGGGGGCACGACATGACTCAACTCAGTTTTTCGGATGCGGAGTACGCGGGTAAGCGGAAGAAGACCCGGCGCGAAGTCTTTCTCGAAGAGATGGAGCAGGTGGTGCCGTGGCAGGCGCTGCAGAAGGTCATCGAGCCGTTCTACCCGGTGGCCGGCCGCGGCCGCAGGCTGTATCCGCTGCAGGCGATGCTGCGCGTGCACCTGATGCAGAACTGGTTTGCGCTGAGCGACCCGGCGATGGAAGAAGCGCTGTACG
>DASVLM010000016.1:0-3269 GCA_036384875.1 Noviherbaspirillum sp. | reverse complement strand
GCCTGAACGACAGCCTGCAACGCCCAGGCCTGATCGTGGGACGCGCGGATGAAATTACGGGTTTGGGTGGCGAGCTGCCGCAGCTCTTCGAATTCAGTCACTTGACTACTCCAACGCAACTAACCGCATGAGAGTCGCACGACATGCTTACTGAAATCTGAACCCGATAGGGAAAGCGGCTCATCCGTGTATGCTTTCGGAGCCAAGGGCTCCGGCACCGCTGTGCGCGTGGGCCGTTCGTGACCGATCTTGGCCTTGGATGGTACCGTCGTTTAATCCCTGATTAGTAGCGGTATTGATACTGGCGTCCTTGCTGAAAGCGCCGGGGAACGGTGCCGGTCGGATAACAAAGGCCATCCCTGACATCGATGTCCACGCCATTTCCGCACGGCACCGGATGGCGATATCGCCCATATCGCCGCGCAACCTGGTCGTGATAGGGGACCGTCCCGTTGGGATAGCACAGTCCATCAACGGCAAGATCCCACCCATCGCCGCACGGCGGAGGATGCGCTGGTACTCGGTACTGAATATTCTGAAGCTTGGGTACTGCAGGTACTGCTGCTTGCGCAGTGCCTAGCTGGATTGAAAGCAGCAGCGATGCGATTGCCATGACCATGATCGCCTCCAGGCGATTAACGGCCGGCAGCGCCCCCGGGTTCCGCGACCGAGCGGCAATCGTTCACTGGTGGCGATCGACCGTCAATCGATTTGCGGGAGTAGTCGTTCCGCCATGTAGTGCTGTCCTGCTGCCGTCAAATGAATGCCATCGGGCAACAGCATCCCTTTGCCCTTGGCGGCTTGATAGATGGGATTGGCATTTATCACGCGGATTTTCCGTGCTTTCAGACGTGCAACGATCTGCATGAATCCAGCCCTTGCCTGGGCGAACGTCGCCCCTTTCCGGATGTCGTTGCCGCCAATCATCAGAATGACGATGCGCGTGCCCTGCGGAACGGCACTATCAAGTCGGGCCAGAACACCCGAGGTGGTATCGCCGTAGATGCCCTGGTTGCTGACCGTATAATTCTTGCCCTTGGCTCGCAGCATCGCCTGGAGCTGAGAAGGGAATGCCTCGCCCAAGGAAACGCCGTATCCTTGAACGACGCTGGCACCGAGGGCAACGATTTGCGCATGCGCAGGACCAACGCTAGCGGCGGCAACAGCCAGCAAAAGAAAGGCAGATGAAAACGCGCCCAGGCATTTTCTGATGCAAGGATACGCGGCTATCTTCGAAATCATTTCCCAGCTCCTAAATATCTTCATCAATACACAAACGGATTCGGCAGCTTTATCTTACGGCCGAGTCCGAGCAACCTGATCTTTGGTAGTGAAGACGGACATTCACTATCAGCCGAGAGGCGCGGCAAGAGTGCCGAGCGCGGGTGCCCTTCAATCCGTAGTGCGCACGATCAGCTGCGTTTTTATCGTCCTTTGCTTTCGACGCTTCGTTACCTTAAGCTTTAAGCCCATCGCACCGAGTACCCTCAAGACTGTCGAAAAATTGGGAGATGCTTCTCCACCAAAGGCGCGGTAGATGCTCGGCCGCTCGATTCCCGCTTGTCTTGCGATCTCCGTAGCGTTGTGCAGCTTAATAGTGCGGCGGATTGCGGAGCAGACCTTGGCAACATCGGTCTTCTGCAAAGCGAGATTTATTTCGGCGGTCAATTCGCCGAGTTCCAGTTCGAGCTTTTCGGACATTTCGATGTTTCGGACGCCTAAATAAAAAGGGCCAGCGCAAGGCCGGCCCTCTATTTTCAGTAAGGCAAACTATCAATACCTGGCTGCGATGGGGCCACCGAAGCTGCCAAAATGATAGTTGATGCCAGCCTTGATCGAGTGGAATGATCCGCCCAGGCCTACGCCGCCCGGAATAACGTCGCCCAAATAATTTTCCTTCTGGTAGTCGGCATACATGTACTCGATCTTGCCGGACCAATTCGGCGCGAACATGTATTCGACGCCGCCACCGACCGTCCAACCCGAATGAATGTGGCTCTCGGAGTAGAGCGTTCCAAAACCTGCCGCCGATAATGAAAGCTCATTGTCGGCCCACGCATAACCGCCCTTGGCATAGATCAAGGCTGGGCCAGCCGCATAGCCGATGCGACCAGCGACAGTTCCGAACGCATCGATCTTTTCCCGGCCCGTGATACCAAGCACAGTCGTGGAATTAGAAATGTCACCGCCCGCTGCATCAGCTTCAAGGCCGAAAACGATCTGGTTCATTTGCCAGTTGTAGCCAATCGTACCGCCGCCGAAGCCGCCCGCGATATCGCTGGTCGAGGTGCTCGCCGAAACGCCCAAAGCCGACGCGCGGAGACTATTCGACCAGCTGTAGCCGCCCATCGCGCCGATGTAGAAGCCGGACCAATTGACGCCGGGATTCACGACAGGGGGTGCCTTGGTGTACATCTGTGGGGCAAGATCGGCGGCCAAGGCCGGCGTAATCCCAGCCATCGCGATCAAAGCCACTGAGCCCAACAGCATTTTCTTCATTTTTTTATCTCCACCAGTCGTGTGTATCCAACGGTTTCTCCGTTGGAGAATGAAATAGATGGATACACTTATAACGCGAGTCCTGCGGAATTCTGTGCTCTAAATGCAACATCTGTCGTACAAATGCCGCGTTAAAGCCATTTTCGAGACTCGTTTGCCGTCGATGGGCCATCCGCCGGCCATGCGACACGCCGATCTGTAGGCCCTCGCGGACATGCCGGTCATGCCGCAAGGGTCGCTTCCGCGCCGCCGGTGCCCATGGTGAGGCTGACCGGATCTGGTTTCGCAGCGATCACGATCCTCAGCGTCCCGGCAGGAACGGGCATGAATTGGCTGCCATCTAAACCGGACATTCCAAAATCCGTGCCTTTGGCAAGTGCTCTAAGGAGTGCGTTAAAAGATGTATTCGCGTTGTGATCGGCGGGAGTTGCTCCAGACTGGGCGTCGCCGACAACGGTTGCCCCAGTTGCCTGACCGGTGTTGCGAACAATTCGTTGGCGAACCGGTATCCATCCGAGGAGTCCGGTAGATTCCAGATCGCTACAGGAGCCTTCGGCTTTCCATCCAACTCTTTCTTGAAGACACCAAAATTTCCCTCGGTCCGGACAATCTTCGCAATCGCTGAAGCTTTAGCTCAGCTTCTTTCTGACGAGCATTCGCTTCTGCGATCCTTTCATCCGATTGCCTTCTGAGTTCGTCCCAGTGCTTTTCTTTTACATCTGCCATCCAGACGATGACGACCGTCGCGATGACACCAATGACCAAGCTCC
>DASVLM010000015.1:0-2711 GCA_036384875.1 Noviherbaspirillum sp. | reverse complement strand
ATCTCCACCTCCGATATTCCCGACAATCCGGCGGGGCGCTTCTCCGGCGTCGTGGTCGACATCAATCTGCGCTCGGCCGAAAGCGTACAGCGCGTCCGAAACAAACTGCGTGCCGACGCCTATCGTTCGATGCCGCGCCTGTTTGTTCTCGCCGACGCGCTGCATCATGGCTCGATGCAGGCCTGGGCGCTGGGGGCGACCGACACGATTGCACGGCCGCTCAATGCCGAAGGAATCCTGCAGCGCATCCGTGCAGCCTTCCCCGACGACGCCACCTATGACAGCACCGATCGCGGCAAGACCCTGAACATCGGCGTCGCCGCCGCGCACAAGGTGATGGTAAAGATTTTCCGGAATCTGCCGACCGGCATGCCGCTGACGTTCGATGATATCATCGAGGCCGAGGGCAAGATCATCAAGGCGATCAAGCATTCCTCACTGCGGGAATGGCTGACGGTCGTCGGCTGCCATCACAGCGGAAGCTATCGTCATTGTCTGTTCGTCACCGGCTTTGCGGTGGCTTTCGCCCAGCATCTCGGCATGCGTGACGATGACCAGCGTCGGCTGGCGCGTGCTGCGTTGCTGCACGACGTCGGCAAGGCCTTCGTTTCCACTGATATCCTGGACAAGCCCGGCAAGCTGAACGACGAGGAAATGCAGGTGATCCGCAAGCATCCGCGTCTTGGTCATGACGCGCTTGCCGCGCAAGGCGGTTTCCCGCTCGAAATGCTGGATGTCGTCCTGCATCACCATGAATTCCTCGATGGCACCGGCTATCCGGATCGGCTGTCCGCCGACCAGATCAGCGATATCGTGCGCCTCACCACCATCGTGGACGTCTATGCGGCGCTGGTCGAGAACCGGGCCTACCGGCTGCCATTCACGCACAGCAAGGCGTTTGCCATCATGGAAGAGATGGGCGGCAAGCTCGACCAGCCGCTGCTGCAGGCGTTCCGTCCGGTGGCGATGGGCTCGTCCTATTGATCGTCTTCAAGCGCTTCGGTTCCGCCTAATCGGAGCCGAAGCGCGTTTTGTCCCGATGCGCTTCTTGACGTGGACTGGTAGCCATTACTCCAGCATCTTGCGCAATTCGGCTTTCGCGACCTTTTCGAGGGTCGAGCGCGGCATCTCGTCGACGAAGCGGATCTCGTGCGGCACCTTGAAATCCGCCAGCGCCTTGCGGCAAGCAGTCATGACCACGCCGTGGAACTCCGCAGGCAAGCGCTCGACGCCGTGCTGGGGAATGATGAACACCACCGGCACCTCCTCGAGCATCGGGTGCTTCTTCGCCACGACCGCGGCTTCGCGCACGCCGGGAATCACCGCGATCACCTGTTCGTTCTCGGAAGCCGCGACGTTCTCGCCGCCGACCTTCAGCATGTCCTTGGCGCGATCGCTGAACCGGATGAAGCCGTACTCCAGCAAGGTGACACGATCGCCGGTGATGAAATAGCCGTGCTTGTCGAAGCTTTCGCGGGTGGCCTTCTCGTTGTGCAGATATTCGGCGAACAGCGATAATCCGGGAATGCCCTTGATCAGGAGGTTGCCGGTGCCGCCAACCGGGGTCGGCGCGCCGTCGTCTTCCACGATGCGGATGGAATATTCCGCTGCGGCGCGACCGATCGACATCGGCGTATTGGGCTGATCGACCTCGCCGACAATGCCATGGGTGATGGTCTCGGTCATGCCCCACCAGCCGATCGTCTTGACGCCGAACGCGGCAAAGGCCGGCGGCTCAGAGATTGCCGTACCCCAGAGCCGGAAGCTGTGGTCGTTCGGGATCTCCTGCTCGAGCAGCGCCTTCATGCAGAACGGAATCGTCGAGGTCCAGGTGCAGCCGTGCTCAAGCGCGACGCTCCAGAACCGGCTGGCCGAAAACCGCGGCTGGATCACGCAAGTCGCGCCGACCCACAGCGTCGCCAGCATCGAATAGGCCAGCGCGTTGGTGTGGAACAGCGGCAGATAGGTCTGGTGCACGTCGTCCTGATGCAGGTCTTCATGTGCGGCGTTGACCTTGGCGCCCCACAGCGCATTGGCGTGGGTCCAGAGCACGGCCTTCGGGCGCGACGTGGTGCCCGAGGTATATTGCACGCTGCATGGTGCAAACGGATCGGTCGGGCGGCGCGGCCGATCGGCACTGTCGGCAAACAGAGCCTCGAAGCGCTCGCTGCGCGGTGGGGAAGCTGCGACTGCCCGCGTTCTGGCGCCTGGATCATGCGAGATCACGGCAAGCCAGCGCAGGCCGCGACAATTGGCCGAGATCATCTCGGCAAAAGCCGGTTGAGTGATCGCCGCGACGGCTCCGCAATGGTTGGCGAAATAATCCATTTCGGCCGCCGCCGAGCGGGTGTTGGTGGTGACCGCGATGGCACCAAGCTCGACGCAGGCAAACCAGGCAAGCATCGCTTCGATGCAATTGTCCAGATGGATCAGGACATGTTCGCGGGGCCGGATGCCGCGCCTGGCAAGGCCCGCCGCCAGCGCGCCGACGCGGTCGTAAAATTCGCCATAGGTCCAGCGTCGTGCCGCCCCATCGAACGGCGCCCAGATCAGGAAGGGATGATCACGACGGGTTGCGGACCGCAGCCGTAGCAGCCATGGCACGTCCATTCCGGCGAATGGGCCGACGACGCCCGACGGGTCGCCTTGAGCGTTCGACATTCTTCCTCCCTTGTGCAGCTTTGCGGCTCTCTCGGCCGCGTCAGCTTCTT
>DASVLM010000014.1:0-4002 GCA_036384875.1 Noviherbaspirillum sp. | reverse complement strand
CTCCTGCGCGATACCGTGCCCGCCAACGTGCTGGCCGGGAAGCTGGCGCTGGTGGGATCGTCGTCGCTTGGCTTGAGCGATCGGGTGGCGACGCCGCTGGCGCCGAGTACCAGCGGCGTGCTGGTGCATGCCTCGCAGTTGTCCGCATTGCTGGACCGCCAGGCAGGGCTTGATCCGGCTCCCTGGCCGGGCCGCTGGATAGCGGCGCTGTTTTCAGTGCTGGTGGCGGTAGTGGCCGCGCGTGCCTTCCCGCGCCTTTCCGCCGTCGCCAACGTCTCGCTGCTGGGCGGCGCGGCGGCGGTGTGGCTGCTGCTGGCATATGGCATTGCGCCGCACGATACGCAACTTGTCACGACCGGGCCGCTGGCATCCATCCTGTTCCTGCTGGCGGTGGCGGTGCCGTTCGACTGGCAGTTGACGCAGAGCCGGTCACGCAGGCTGCTCGATACCTTCCGTCATTACGTGGCCGAGGCAGTGGTCGACGAGTTGTTGCGGCGCGGGCTGAAGAATCCGCTGGCGCCGAGGCGGCTGGAAGTGACGACGTTGATCGCCGACATGCAGGGCTACACCAACCAGGTCGAGGCGCTCAGCATGGAAGAAGCGGCGCAACTCACGCGTGACTTCCTCGATTGCCTGACCCGGCCGGTGCTGACGCATCGCGGTACGCTGGACAAGTTCACCGGCGACGGACTGGTGGCGTTCTGGGGCGCGCCGCTGCCGGTGGAAGACCATGCGGACCAGGCGATCGACGCCGCCATCAAGATGCTGGCCGAAGTGCGCCGCTTCAGCGAGTCCAGGCAGCGGGCGGGATTGCAGCCGCTGCGGGTGCGGATCGGGATCGAGAGCGGGCCGGCGATGGCCGGGGATTTCGGCACGTCTTTCCGCAGCATTTACACGGCGGTGGGCGATAGCGTGAACGTGGCGGCGCGCCTGGAGCAGGCGGCGCGCAACTACCCGCATGACATCGTGATCGGCGAAGGCGCGGCCAGCAGGTCGACGCGACACCAGTTCCTGTTCCTGGGAGAGACTTTATTGCGCGGCAAGGAAAAACCGACCCGGCTGTACACGCTGCAACCTTCCGACATGGAGCCGGCAGCGTGAGCATCAAAAAGATATTGCGCTGCTGGGCGCTGTGGCTGCCGCTGGCCTGGTGCGCCGATGCGCATGCGCAGAAGCTGGCGCAGCAAGACCTTTACCTCGACGCGATGCAGTCGATCATCGAGGGTCGCCAGTACGATGCGAGCGAGACGCTGATGCGCATGATCGAGCAGGAGCCGCAGCATGCCGGCGCCTGGCTGGACCTGGCGATCATCCAGTGCGAATTGGGGCAGGCGAAGGAAGTCGCGCGGATACTGGAAGTGATCGAGACGCGGTTTGCACCGCCGCCGCCGATCATGGAAGTTATCCGCAAGCTGCGCGCAAGCGGCTGCAAGGGATGGCAGCCGCGCCATAGCGTGTCGGTGTCAGTCGGGCGAGGCATCGACAACAACCTGAACCAGGGCGCGAGCAATCCGAATTTCTCGATCGGTTCGGGCACCAGCCTGATCGAGCTGCAACTGCTGCCGGATTTCCTGCCGCGCGGCGATCAGTTCACGGTGCTGTCGGGCGAGTACATGCGCGAGCTGAACCCGAACGGCGGCATCGCTTTCGTGCAGGGCCGCGTGCAGCAGAACGATTCGCTGTCGAGCTTCAATACCACTTCGCTGGCGCTCGGCGCCGAGCAGCCTTGGCGCGTGGGCAACTGGGGGCTGCGCGGCAGCGGCGTGACGGCCCTGCTGGGACTGGGCGGGCATTTGTACCAGCGACAGTTGCAATTGCAGTTGCGCGCGACGCCGCCGCTACCGCTGCCGCGCAATCTCCAGTTCAGCATGCTGGGCGGCGCCAGCCGGGTGGAGTACGCGACCCTGACCGATTACGATTCCATGACCTGGGAAATGCGCGGCCTGCTGACTTATCGCAACGGCACATCGCAGGCGCAGGCCAGCTTCGGCTACCTGACCGACCGCGCACAGGCAAACCGCCCCGGCGGCGACCGGAACGGCTGGCTGGCGACGCTCTCCGGCAGTCGTCGACTGGGATCGGGCATCACCGCCGAACTGGGGTGGACGGGCCAGACCTGGGTGGCGGATTCGGCCTATTCGCCGGGTTTGATCGACCAGGCGCGGCATCAGCACACGCAGGTGTTCCGCGGCGGACTGAGCATCCCGCTGGCGCCGAAGCAGGCGCTGAACATCGAGTTGCGGCATGTGCGCAACGACGAGAACATTTCGATCTTTCAATACAATAGCAGCCAGTTGCAGGTGAGCTGGCAGTGGCGGGATTTCTGAAGCCACCCTTGCTGATTTCGCTTCTTCCGTTTTCGACAAATTTGCTTGCAAGACCTGCGCTACCGGCGCGGGCGCAAGTCCTGATTCATTGACAAGGTAGCTCCATGGCGTGGCAAGTTGTTCTTTTCATCTGTGCAACCCTGGCGGTATCGGCAGGCTGTCTCGTTCCGGCGCGATGGCTGCCGCCGCTGCCGAACGACAAGCTGCTGCATTTCCTGGCGTTCGGCGGGCTGGCGCTGCTGGCGAGCCAGATTGCAGAATCTTCATCCGGCCGGCTGGGCGGACTACTGGCGGTGTTTTGCATCGGCTTGCTCATTGAGGTATTGCAGAATGCCGTGCCGGGACGGCGGTTCTGCTGGCGCGACCTGGCAGCCAATGCCGCCGGCATAGCAACTGCGGCAATGTTGTCCCGAATTCTTTGGTGAGTCCGTCGATTCGTGCTTCAGCGCAACACCTGCGCTTGGCGACGCCGTTATAATTCGTTCGACAGGGTCCCGGAGCAACATTGAAATGACGTCAAGTACCAATGAAGTGACTGCAACGCCGCAGAACGAGGTCGCCGCTGCTGCGCCCGCTGCCGCCGCGCAGCCGGCCGGCGCCCAGTTCAAGATCAATGTGCAGGTGACGCAGGTGAACCTGCAGGTCCACCTGCGCAAGATTCCGCTGCTGGCCAACCTGACCGATGAGGAAATGGCGCGCGTGAAGACGGAGCTGCGCCTGCGCCAGTACGCGCGCCGCGAAGTGGTACTGCAGAAGGGCGCTCCCGGTGACAGCCTGCTGTTCCTGCTGTCAGGCCAGTTGCAGGTGGTGGACATTACCGAGGATGGCCGCGCGATCGGCTTGCGCATCCTGAACCCGGGAGATTTCTTCGGCGAGATCGCGGTGATTACCGGCGAGTCGCGCACTGCTTCGGTGGTCGCGCTCAGCCCGGTGCTGGTGGCGTTCCTGCCGCGCCCCACTGCCCTGCACCTGTTCTCGCACTCGCCTTCGGTGGCCAACCAGATGCTGCGCCACTTGGCCGAGAAGGTGCAGCGCGATTCGGAATTCCGTGCCCTGCTCAGCATTAACAATACCTCGCGCCGCATCTACAGCTTCCTCGGACTGCTGAAACAGAAAGGCCCGGACGACACGGAAGTGGTGGAGAACCTGCCGACGCACCAAGACATCGCGAACATGATCAACACCAGCCGCGAGACGGTGACGCGTGCCTTGATGGCGTTGGCGCAGCAGGGCATCATCAAGAAGGACACGCACAGGCTGATTATTTTCAAGCCGGCGGAATTGCAAAAACTGGCGCAGGGCGGAGCTTAGAGCGTCAATCAACATGCCGCTTGCAGCGTTGCTCCTCCTTGCCGTACGTCTGTACTGTCTGCGTCGTCGCGCCTTGCCATCGGCATGTTGATTGACGCTCTTAACCTCCTTCATGCGCTCGCTCAATTTTCCGCACAACCCACGAATCGACGAAATCCGGTGCCTGGCGGCCAGCCTGGTTTTCTTCTTTCATTTCCACCAGTATTTCATCAAGCCCGACCTGTCGCGCCTCGGTTCCGGCGAATGGAACTGGTTTTCACTGTTCACTGAAGGGCATACCGGCGTAGGGCTGTTCTTCACGCTGTCGGGATTCCTCTTCATGCAGATCGCGCTGCATCACAAGAGGATCGTGTACCGCGACTTC
>DASVLM010000013.1:0-6085 GCA_036384875.1 Noviherbaspirillum sp. | reverse complement strand
ACATTTCAATGTGTGCGGCTTCCACCGTAAAAATTTCCCTACCGACGAGGCATGTCAGGCAGAGGCTTTTAGCTCAAGACTTGCCTTTGGTCCCCGCCCAAAAAATGCCCGAGGCCCCACGCTGACTCCCCGAAGCTGCGCCAGTCCGGCCGCATAACCGGTATCGTCGACAAAGCTTTAACTGACTAGAGGGAAAAATGGCTGCATCCGAAAAACAGACACTGGGCTTCCAGGCAGAAGTCAAACAGCTGCTGCACCTGATGATTCACTCCTTGTATTCGAACAAGGAAATCTTCCTGCGCGAACTCATTTCCAATGCCTCCGACGCCGCCGACAAGCTGCGCTTCGAAGCGATCAACAATCCATCGCTCTACGAAAACGACCCCGAGCTGCAGATCAAGATCACCTTCGACAAGGCAGCACGCACCATCACCATCTCGGACAACGGCATCGGCATGAGCCGCGATGAAGCCGTCGAACACCTCGGCACCATCGCCAAGTCCGGCACCAAGGAATTCTTCTCCAAGCTCTCCGGCGACCAGCAAAAGGACGCCGCGCTGATCGGCCAGTTCGGCGTCGGCTTCTACTCCGGCTTCATCGTCGCCGACAAGATCACCGTCGAAACCCGCCGCGCCGGCCTCACCGCCGCGCAAGGCGTGCGCTGGGAATCCGCCGGCGAAGGCGATTTCAGCGTCGAGCCGATCGACAAGGCCAACCGCGGCACCGACATCATCCTGCACCTGCGCGAAGGCGAAGACGAGTTCCTCTCCATCTGGAAGCTCAAGTCCATCATCCGCAAGTACTCCGACCACATCTCCCTGCCCATCCTGATGAAGAAGGAAGAATGGGACGAAGAGAAAAAGGAAACCGTCGTCAAGGACGAGTGGGAAACCATCAACCAGGCCAGCGCGCTCTGGACCCGCAGCAAGTCCGACATCACGCCGGAGCAGTACACCGAGTTCTACAAGCACGTCTCGCACGACTTCGAAGCGCCGCTGGCCTACACCCACAACCGCGTCGAAGGCCGCAGCGAATACACGCAGCTGCTCTACATCCCGACGCGCGCACCGTTCGACCTGTGGGACCGCAACAAGCGCGGCGGCATCAAGCTGTACGTGAAGCGCGTCTTCATCATGGACGACGCCGAGCAGCTCATGCCGGTCTATTTGCGCTTCGTGAAGGGCGTAATCGATTCCGCCGACCTGCCGCTGAATGTCTCGCGCGAAATCCTGCAGGAATCGCGCGACGTGAAGGTCATCCGCGAAGGCTCGACCAAGCGCGTGCTCGGCCTGCTGGAAGAACTCGCCAACAGCGAGGAACAGGAGCAGAAGGACAAGTACGTCACCTTCTGGAAGGAATTCGGCCAGGTGCTGAAGGAAGGCATCGGCGAAGACCAGTCGAACAAGGAACGCATCGCCAAGCTGCTGCGCTTTGCTTCCACGCATAACGATTCGGATGCACAGACCGTCTCGTTCGACGAGTATATCGGCCGCATGAAGGAAGGCCAGGACAAGATCTTCTACATCACTGCCGACAATTTCGCGGCGGCGAAGAACAGTCCGCACCTCGAAATCTTCCGCAAGAAGGGCGTCGAAGTGCTGCTGATGACGGATCGCGTCGACGAATGGATGCTCTCCTTCCTGCATGAAGTGGAAGGCAAGGAACTGGTATCGGTGGCCAAGGGCGGCCTCGACCTCGGCAAGCTGGAAGACGAAGCCGAGAAGAAGCAGCACGAGGAAACCGAGAGCCAGTACAAGGATCTGGTCGAGAAGATGAAAGCCTCGCTGGCCGACAAGGCGAAGGACGTGCGCATCACCTTCCGCCTGACCGATTCTCCGGCCTGCCTGGTGGCGGACGAGCACGAGCTGTCGGCCAACCTGGTCCGCATGCTCAAGGCAGCGGGACAGAATGCGCCGGAAACCAAGCCCATCCTCGAAATCAATCCGGATCACCCGCTGGTGCAGCGTTTGAAGTACGAGGAAGCGAAGTTCGACGACTGGTCCAATATCCTGTTCGACCAGGCTGCGCTGGCCGAAGGCGGCTCGCTGGCCGATCCGGCAGCGTTCGTGAAGCGCCTGAACCAGATGCTGCTGGACATGGCGAGCAAGTAAGGCACGCCGCGCTCACTGGCGCGCTCGGTAACAACGCAGTACCAGGGAAGGCTGCCGGCTCCGGCAGCCTTCTTTTTTTCATGGCTGCGCTGCCGCTATACTGCGGCTTTCACTTTCATCACTTTGCCTGTCCGGCCGTTCGATACATCCGTAACGCAGGACGGCCGCTTGCCATGATGCTGAGCCGCACATTCCTGCTTTTCCAGGCGCTGGTCCTTGCGTTCGTTTCCTTCCCCGCACTTGCACAGAGCACGGATTTTCCCGCATCCGCAGAAGCGAAGCGGCCGCGCATCGCCCTCGTGCTCTCCGGCGGCGGCGCGCGAGGACTTGCGCACATCGGTGTACTGCGCGTGCTGAAGGAGTTGCATGTGCCCGTCGACATGGTCGTCGGCACCAGCATGGGCGCGGTGGTCGGCGGCGCCTACGCGGCCGGACGCTCGGTGGAAGAACTCGACCGCATCACTCACGAAACGTCATGGGAAAACGTGCTGGCGGATCGTCCGGTGCGCGACACGCTCGATTACCGCCGTCGCGAGGAAGATCTGCTGCTGCCCTCGCGGCTGGAATTCGCAGTCACCAAAACCGACGGCATTTCGTTGCCGCCGGCCGCCGCAGGCAATGCCGCGCTGGAAGAAGCGCTGATCCGGCTGCTGCCGCCCGGCATGCGCGATCATCCGGCCAACCAGCTCGCGGTGCCCTTCCGCTCGGTTGCCTCGGACCTCGTCTCCGGTGAACTCGTGGAGTTGTCGGACACGTCGCTGTTCCTCGCGATGCGCGCCTCGCTGGCAGTGCCCGGCGTGTTCGCTCCGGTGCGGGTCAACAACCGTCTCGTTGCCGACGGCGGCCTGGTGCGCAACCTGCCGGTGGACATGGCGCGCGCCATGGGAGCCGACATCGTCATCGCCGTCAATGTCGGCACGCCGCTCGCGCCAGAGAGGGAATTGACCAGCGCGATCGGCGTCGCGCGCCAGATGCTGCAGATCCTGACCGAACAGAACGTGCAGCGCTCCATCAAGGAACTGGGGCCGAACGATGTGCTGATCGCGCCTGACCTGGCCGGCATCAGTTTCCTCGACTTCGAAAAGCACGACCAGGCAATACGCGCCGGCGAAGCGGCCGCGCGCAAACTATCCGAGCGACTGCAAAAGCTGGCGGTTCCCGCTGATGAATATGCTGCACTCGACGGCAGGCGGATGGCGGCGCTCGATGATTCGAAGCGCGCCGGCGCGGCACTGCCGGTGGGACGCATCGATATACAGGGCGGCACGCACATCAACCCGAAGATCCTGGTCGCACAGTCCGGGCTGCACGAAGGCGAGGTGATGACGCCGGAACAGATCCGCAAATCGACCTCGCGCCTGTACGGCCGCGACGACCTCGACTATGTGGAAACCGCCATCAGCGACGAGGACGGCAAGCACAACGTGAGCATCAAGCCGACCGAGGCGAACTGGGGACGGAGCCGCCTGCGCCTCGGCCTGGAACTGGCGAGCGATTTTTCGGACAACAACAGCTTCTCGCTCGGCATGATGCATGTGGCGTCTTCGCTCAACAGCTACGGCGCCGAACTGCGGACTGTCGCTCGCATCGGCTCGCGACGCGAATTCGGCATGCAGCTGTGGCAACCGGTGGCGCCCGGCTCCCAATGGTATGTCGCGCCTTCCATGCAATACGGCGCAAACTCGATCAACGTCTTCAACCAGGGCCGCAAGATCTACCGCGTAGGTTTACGCTCCACCAGTGCCACGTTCGCCGCCGGCAGGGAACTGGAAAACTGGGGCGACATCCGGCTCGGCATCAGCCGGCGCTTCAGCCGGGCCAATGTGCTGGTGCCGGAAGATCCGGGCGCGCCGACCTATCGCTTCTACGACACCGCGCAATTCGCCGCCCTGACCATCGACACGCTCGATTCGCTGGCCTTCCCGTCGCGCGGCCAGCTGCTTAGCGCGCAATGGGAACGTTCGCCGTCGAAAGACAGCGGCCAGCCGTCGCTGACGCAATCGGCGGTCATCGGCCTGACGGCGTTCGAGGCCGGCAACTGGGCCGGCCATGTATACGGCGAGTGGGCGCGCTCGAACCTGGGCACCGCGCCGCAATCGCTGGGCGGATTCCTGCGGCTTTCCGGTACGGAACCGGATTCGCTCGACGGGCATACCATCGCATTCGGCCGCCTGGTGATGGCGCGCAAGATAGGCGTGATGCCGACCACGATAGGCAACGCGATCCGGCTCGGATTTTCCGTCGAACTCGGCGGCGGCTTCAGCGCCGACCAGTCGGTGAGCTTCCACGACCTCAAGCAAGCCGCCAGCACGTTCTTGTCTGCCGATACCCGCTTCGGCCCGCTTTACTTTGGCGCGGGCGCCACGCGCGGCAACGGCGGCACGCTCTATCTCTTCCTCGGGCCGATCTGGTGAACAGGCG
This sequence comes from Noviherbaspirillum sp., assembly GCA_036384875.1. Taxonomy (GTDB): domain Bacteria; phylum Pseudomonadota; class Gammaproteobacteria; order Burkholderiales; family Burkholderiaceae_D; genus Noviherbaspirillum. Next base: position 1,553 of record DASVLM010000013.1, on the reverse strand, counting down.
TTGCAGGCTTGCGCCGCAAGGCGGTGAATGCCGAGAATTCCCATGACCGCAGGCCAATGAGCAGCGTAAAGCCGTCGCGTTCTTCCGGCGGCAGCTTCCTGTCCTCATGGTGCAGCCGTGCGAGATCCGCCGCCAGGCGCCGGATCTTCTGCACCGTTTCCTCCGCGCTCGGCAACGACAGCCGCGCCGGCACGCACAGCAGGCATTCGCCCGGTCCGTCGAAGCGGCCGTCGAAGTAGTCGCTGACGACGAACTGGCGGAAGTACTGTTGAACCGGCCCGTCCGGCCGCCAGTGGAAGGTGTTGGATACGATCAGACGATAGCGATTGAGCGGGCGCAGCTCGATCAAGCCGAGGCGGTCAAGCGCCGCCAGCTTGCGCACGCAATCGGCTTCGGTGAGCATGTAGGTATCGAGAACCTGGTCGATGCTCCAGTTACCGAGACAGCAGATGGCAACCAGCAGCAACTTCGGGTCCGCCACCAGCGAGCGCTCCTGCGCCAGCGTCAGCATGTCGGCGCGCGGCGCGGCATCGGCCGCCTTGCGCAGCACATCTTCCATCGCCATGCCCGCCGCCTTGCAGATCTGCGCCAGCCGCGTGAGCGACATGTCCTTTTGCGCGAAGATGCGCTTGACGCTGGACTCGCTCATGTCGATACGTTGCGCAAGCAGCTTGTAGGTCACACCGGCGGCGCGCATCTCGGCACGCAGCACCGCGAACACCTGTTCGGGCGAACTCATGGTTTGCTCCCTTCGAATCCGAATGACAAGAATGTATCGCATTTCAGTACCAACCGTCCCGGTTCCTTCAACTTCGCACAATATGCTGGTACCGCAACAGGAATTTGCCGACACTGCGCATCGCTTTCCCCGTACATCAACTTCGAATAAAGGAATCAGCCATCATGATGCGTCGTTCATTTGCCTTGTCATCCGCCGTGCTGCTGGCAGCCGCCGGCTCCGCATTCGCACAGGATGCTTCCAGCCTCGACTCCGGCCGCGCCATGCTCCGCCCGTCGACGACGAAGCAAGCGGAAATCGGCGTGGGCATCGGCGTCGGCCCGAGCTATCTCGGGAGTGGAAAAAGATCATGGGCAGCCGGCCCCTATGCCGAAGCAACCTTCGGCAACGGCGTCTTCCTCAGTACCGTCGACGGCATCGGCTACCGCTTCCTGGAAGACCCGTCGGGCTTTTCCATGGCCGCCAGCATCGGCCCCTCAATGATGCGCCGCGAGAAAGACGGTGAGGACGGCAATACCAACCGCCTCAAGGGCATGGGCGACGTCAACGTGCGCCCGCAGGCCAACCTTTTCCTGAACTACGACAAGAATGCTTTCCACAGCACCGTGGCATTGCACCAGACGCTAGGCTCGCGCCACGGCACCGAGCTTGAAGTCGAAGGCAGCTACGACCTGCTTGCAGACCGCGAAAACCTGGTGCGTGCCACCGCCGGCTTCGCCTATGCCAACCGCGACCTGATGCAAACCTTCTTCGGCGTCACCAGCGCACAGTCGGCCAGTTCCGGCAATCCCGTTTATACGCCCGGCGCCGGCAT
>DASVLM010000012.1:0-2537 GCA_036384875.1 Noviherbaspirillum sp. | reverse complement strand
GCTTGACCGGTTCGAGCCCTTTCAGGACCCGGATCGACGATTCGCTGTAATCGGATGGTTTCTTGGTTGCCATTGAGAGAGGTTCAAATCTTGCGTGAAGGCATGTATTTAAGCACAAACAAAGCCCTCAGCATTCTAATGAAAAAAAGAGGATCGCCCGCTCCAGCGAGAGGGATTTCCGCCCGCCGTTCCGCCAGCTCGTTGCTATTCCGCTCAAGGATGCCTGAACGAAAGATTAATGTAGTGCAAGAGGATCAAATCTTTATAAAATGCCCAGCATGTCGACGCAATTCTTTCCCTTCGCCGTTCGTCTGCTCGGTTTCAGCTCCCAGGAGGAGCGTGAAATCGATGGCGCGTTCGAGGCTGGCTATGGCAAAGGCTATGGGTATATCCGGCTGACCGAGGGGAATTTGCAGGACCCTGACCTGTATGTGGCCGACGCAGCAAACATTGCGGCGCTCGCCGCATTGTCGCATCTTCATCCAAGCACGGTGCGGCCGGCGTCGCTGGTAGGTCAAGCCATTGCTGACTTGCCTTTTGCGAGGATAGACCGCCCGCTGGATATGCGCCGGCTTGTCGTAGCGCTCGACGAACTTGTGGAAAAGCGGGCCGATGTGTTGTCTCAACTGGAAGCGTCTGACATCGTGCCTGTGCCGGAGCGCCGCCGCAGCCAGCGCCTGGACCTCGACCTGACCGATCCGGCCGAGTATGAAAAGATGCGCACCAAGGCACCGGAAAACGGCGCGGTGCTGGTGGTCGACCGGAGTCCGGCATTGCGCGATTACCTGTCGGACTTGCTGGCACGCCAGAATGTGCCGGTCGTCTGGACGGATGGTGAAGCGGAAGCGGTGGAGATCTGCAAGCGCCAGCCGGTGGCGGTCGTGATGATCAATACCTCGACACCGGGCATCGATCCGTATCGCCTGTCATGGGCCATCAAGGAAAAGAATTCGCCGGTCCGCATCGCGGTGGTATTCCTCACCAGCAAACCCTTCGTGTACGACCTGCAGCAGGCCGGATTCGTCGGCGCCGACGGCTTCCTCAACAAGCCTCTCGCCAGTCATCACATCATCGCGGTGCTGAAGAAGTTCATGCCATCGGTGCGTTAAGCCGAGCGACTTGCACCGTTACTTGCTCAGCATCCGCATCCCGCGCTCCAGTCCTTCTATCGTCACGGGGAACATCCGGTTGTTCATGATCTGCTTGATGATCGCAATCGATTGACGGTATTGCCACAGACCCTCCGGCTCGGGGTTGAGCCAGATGAACTTCGGGAAGGTATTCGTGAAACGCTGCAGCCATTCCGCGCCGGCTTCATCATTGTTGTATTCCACCGATCCGCCGGGCTGCAGAATTTCATACGGGCTCATGGTGGCATCGCCGACGAAGATCACCTTGGTGTCGGGCGGGTACTTGCGCAGGATGTCCCAAGTCGGGAATTTTTCCGCGTGGCGGCGCCGGTTGTTCTTCCACAGGTAGTCGTAGATGCAATTGTGGAAGTAGAAGAACTCCATGTTCTTGAATTCGGTCTTGGCAGCAGAGAACAGTTCTTCGGTGCGGGCAATATGGTCATCCATCGTACCGCCGACGTCGAGCAGCATCAGCACCTTGATGTTGTTCTTGCGCTCCGGCTGCATCTTGATCTCGAGGTAGCCGGCATTGTGCGCAGTGGCGCGTATCGTGTCGTCGAGAGCGAATTCTTCGGCGGCGCCATCGCGCGCGAAACGCCGCAGCCGGCGCAGCGCAACCTTGATGTTGCGCGTACCGAGTTCGCGTTCGTCGTCGTAGTCGCGATAGCTGCGCGCTTCCCAGACTTTCACCGCCGTGCGGTTGCCGCCTTCGCCGCCGATGCGTATGCCTTCCGGATTCTGTCCGCCGTTGCCGAAGGGCGATGTGCCGCCGGTGCCTATCCACTTGTTGCCGCCCTCGTGGCGGTCCTTCTGTTCCTTCAGCAGTTCCTTCAGACGATCCATCAGCTTGTCGTAGCCGAACTTCTCGATGGCCGCTTTCTGCTCCGGCGTCAGCTCGCGCTCCATGCGCTTCTGCAACCATTCCAGCGGAATCTCGGGATACTTGTCGAAGATCGCATCGATGCCACGAAAGTACAAGCCGAACGCCTTGTCGAACTTGTCGAAATGGGCTTCATCCTTGACCAGTGTCGTGCGCGACAAGTAGTAGAAATCATCCAGCGAAGGTTCGATGACGTTCTTCTGCATCGCCTCCAGCAAGACCAGGAATTCCTTGATCGAAACCGGAATCTTCGCGTCTTTGAGGGTGAAGAAAAAATCGATGAGCACGATGGTCTCCGGCGTTTAGCGAGGCACAGCCGCGAGCTTGTGCTGCAAGTGGCGGCGAACCATCGGCCATTCCGATTCGATGATCGAATACACCACCGTGTCGCGGAAGGAACCGTCAGACATGCGCTGATGGTTGCGCAAAATGCCGTCCTGCTTCGCACCCAGGCGTTCGATCGCGGCGCGCGACTGGCGGTTCATGAAATGCGTGCGGAATTCCACCGCGATGCAGCCACAATCCTC
>DASVLM010000011.1:0-4639 GCA_036384875.1 Noviherbaspirillum sp. | reverse complement strand
AGCAGCGGCAGCGTCTCTTCGAAAATGCGGCCCTTGGATAGCGCGAGGGTGAGTTGCTGGCTCATCATTGGTTCCGCTGGACTCATTTGACTCTAACAATGTTGGCGCCGACGGCGGAGAGTTTGACTTCCATGCGGTCGTAGCCTCGATCGAGGTGATAGATACGATCGACCAGGGTCTCGCCTTGCGCTGCCAGGCCGGCAATCACCAGGGAGGCCGACGCACGAAGGTCGGTTGCCATTACGGGTGCGCCGACAAGCTTCTCGACGCCGTTGATGACCGCCGTATGGCCGTCGATCTCGATCGCGGCGCCGAGGCGATTCAACTCCTGCACGTGCATGAACCGATTCTCGAAAATCGTCTCCGTCACGCGGCTGCTGCCGTCGGCGATGCAGTCAAGCGCCATGAACTGCGCCTGCATGTCGGTCGGGAAGCCCGGATATTCAGTGGTACGGAAGCTGACGGCCTTCGGGCGCGACGACATCTGCAGGCGGATCCAGTCCGGTCCGCTGGTAATGATGGCGCCGGCTTCGCGCAGCTTGTCGATGGCAACGTCGAGGATATCGCTGCGCGTGTTCGCCAGCGTGACATCGCCGCCCGCTGCCGCGACAGCGCACAGGAAGGTACCGGTTTCAATGCGGTCAGGAATGACATTATGGGAAGCGCCATGCAACTTGTCGACGCCCTGCACGACGAGGCGATCGGTACCGATGCCGTCGATCTTCGCGCCCATGGCAACGAGCAGGTTGGCAAGATCCGTCACTTCCGGTTCGCGCGCAGCGTTTTCCAATACGGTCTCACCTTCCGCCAGCGTTGCGGCCATCAGCAGGTTTTCAGTACCGGTGACCGTGATCATATCGGTCACGATACGCGCGCCCTTGAGCTTCTTGGCCTTGGCGTGGATGTAGCCGGCTTCGATGTGGATTTCAGCTCCCATCGCCTGCAAACCCTTGATGTGCTGGTCGACCGGGCGCGAACCGATTGCACAGCCGCCCGGCAGCGACACCCTGGCCTCGCCGAAACGCGCAACCAGCGGACCGAGCACCAGGATCGATGCGCGCATGGTCTTCACCAGTTCATACGGTGCTTCGAGTTTGTCCACCGCGCCGCCGTTGAGCGAAAGGCGGTCGCCATCCTGCTCGGAACGCATGCCCATCTGATGCAGCAGCTTGAGCATCGTCGAGACGTCATGCAAGTGCGGCACGTTGGCCAGGCGGACCGTATCGGAAGTCAGCAGGCTGGCACACAGGATGGGTAGCGCCGAATTCTTGGCGCCGGAGATGGCGATCTCGCCGGAGAGGCGGTTGCCGCCGGTAATAAGCAGTTTGTCCATCAGCTCTGGCTCTGGAATTCTTCGGGGGTCAGGGTTTTCATCGACAGCGCGTGGATTTCCTCGCGCATGCGCTCACCGAGCGCGGCGTACACCAGTTGGTGGCGCTGTATGAGGCGCTTGCCGGCAAAGGCGGGCGACACGATGACGGCATTGAAATGCTGGCCGTCCCCCTCGACTTCGAGATGGGTGCAATCGAGGCCGGCGGCGATATAGTTCTTGACGATGTCAGGTGTAGGTAGCATGGGCATTCTTCTTTCAACAGCAGCATTGATGGCGCGGAATCAGTGGCGCAATTTGTAGCCGCTTTTCAGCAGGCGGATCGCGAAAGCGGCGAGCAGCAGGAAAAATATGGAGACGATGGCAAAGCTCATGACCGGGTCCACATCGGACTGGCCGAAAAAGCCGTAGCGGAAGCCGTCAATCATATAAAAAAACGGGTTGAAACGCGACACTGACTGCCAGAACGAGGGCAGCGAGTGAATCGAGTAGAACACGCCGGAGAGGAAGGTCGACGGCATGATGATGAAGTTCTGGAAAGCGGCGAGCTGGTCGAATTTTTCCGCCCAGATGCCGGCAATCAAGCCCATCGTGCCTAGCATGCCGGCGCCGAGCAGCGCGAACACCGCAATCCACCAGGGCGCCACGAAGGACAGCTTGGCAAACCAGGCGGTAATCGCAAATACGCCGAGGCCAACAGCCAGGCCGCGCACTGCGGAAGCGAGCACATACGCACCAAACAATTCCCAGTGCGACAACGGCGGCAGCAGCACGAACACCAGATTTCCGGTGATCTTGGACTGAATCAATGAAGAAGAGCTGTTGGCGAATGCATTTTGCAGCACGCTCATCATTACCAGGCCTGGAACGAGGAAAGCCGTGTAACGTACCTGCGGATAAACATGGACATGATCCTCCAGCACATGGCCGAAGATCAGCAGGTAGAGCATCGCCGTCAGGATCGGCGCGGTGATGGTCTGCGTCGCCACTTTCCAGAAGCGCAGCACTTCCTTGTACAGCAGCGTGGAAAAGCCTGTCATTTCTCGCCCTCCATGATCTGGATGAAGACATCTTCCAGGTCGGCCTGGTGGAGCTGCATGTCTTCGATCACAGCGCCCGACTGACGCAGCGTGGCAAGGATGGGCTCGACCTCGGCATAGTCATTGACGCGCAGCGTGTACTTGCGGCCGGAGACCAATTCATCGGGATGCGATACCAGCGGCTTGAGGCCATCCGGCAGCCCGCCCTTGGCGAGCCGGACTACGAGTTGCGAGCCGGAGATGCGACGAATCAGTGCGGAAGTGGAATCGAGCGCCACGACATTGCCCGCCTTGAGCATCGCGATGCGGTTGCACAGCGCCTGCGCTTCCTCGAGATAATGCGTGGTCAGCACGATGGTGTGCCCTTCGCGATTCAGGCGCGAGATGAACTTCCACAGCGTCTGCCGCAATTCCACGTCGACACCGGCGGTTGGCTCGTCCAGGACGATGACCGGCGGCTTGTGGACCAGCGCCTGCGCCACCAGCACGCGGCGCTTCATGCCTCCGGACAGCGCACGCATGTTGGCATCGGCCTTGCCGGTCAAGTCGAGATTGGCCATCACTTCGTCGATCCAGGCGTCGTTGTTCTTCAGCCCGAAGTAACCGGATTGCATGCGCAGCGTCTCGCGCACCGTGAAGAAGGGATCGAACACCAGTTCCTGCGGCACCACGCCAAGGCGTTTGCGCGCCTCGCGGTAGTCGCGTACGACGTCGAAGCCGTGGATAGCGACGCTGCCCGAATCGGCACGCGCAAGGCCGGCAATGATGGAGATTAGTGTAGTCTTGCCCGCGCCGTTTGGGCCGAGCAAGCCGAAGAATTCGCCCTGCTCGATGGTCAGGGTTACGCCGCCAAGTGCCTGCAGCGACTTGTAGCGTTTTTTGACATCGGCGATGTGGAGAGCAGCCATGGTGGCCAGGTAACCTGTCGGAGAATAGCCCTCAGTCAACGGAGACTGCGGCGAAACCCTTGATTATATTGGATTTCCGACTGGGAAGCCGGAGAGACGGGGACGACGCACGTGCGCCGTCAATGGTGCGGAAGATCCTCGCGGCCAGCCGGCTGAAGCAGGGAGCCGACCCCATAGAGCTTGACGAGGCTTTGCAGGTTGGCAGGAAGATTGCGGAACGCGAGTACCCGGCCGGCTTTGCGGGCCGCGCGCTGCCACGCGAGCATGGTGGCGACAGCAGCTGAATCGACCGCCGTAACATCTGCAAAATCGAATTCCACCTGGCCATCGGCGAGCGCGCGCAACCCGGCCTGAAGCACGGTTTGCGCGTTATTGAAGGTCAGGCTGACGCCGGGGCGGAATAACATGGATCAGGAAGTCGATTTGGCGCCTTTGGCAGCGCTGGCAGCAAGACGCTTGTTCTTTTCGGACAAGGTCTTGATCAAGCCGTCAATGCCGCCCTTGCTGATTTCAGCGGCAAAGTTGCCCTTGTAGGTTTCGACCAGCCATGCACCCAGCACGTTGACGTCATAGATCTTCCAGCCGTTCGGCACCTTTTCCAGACGGTAATTGAGTTGAATGGGATCGCCGCCGCGAGGCTGCAGCACTTGTGTACGCACTTCAACCTCGTTGTCATTCGGGTCAGCGCGCAGCGGCTTGAACTCCAGCTTCTGGTCCTTCACTTGCGAGATCGCACCGGAATAGGTGTAGACCAGCAAAGCGCGAAATTCCTCGGTAAGCTGCTTCTGCTGTTCCGGCGTGGCCTGGCGCCAGAAACGACCTGCGGCGAGCGCTGTCATGCGTTGGAAGTCGACGTAGGGCAATACCTTGGTTTCGACCAGATCCAACACCTTCTTCTGGTTACCAGCCTGGATATCCTTGTCGCTCTTCGCGGTATCCAGCACTTCCTGGCTCAAGCGCTTGATCAGCGCGTCGGGTGACTCCTGCGCCTGGGCCGGTTGCACAAATGCCAAGGCACCGAGTACAAAAGCAGCTGCTGCAAATATTTTTCTCAATGGATTCATGGTTTCCTGTATCAATGAAGCGGCATATACGGAGACGCCGCAAGATATTTAATTGGTCTGGGGAGATTCCGGATGACAACGGAAATTGGAACCACGCGGCTACTTCACGGACTCCGCAGCAGGGGCCTGTACCGGCACTACGGAGTCCTTTTGTTCCTCTTTGACAACGGCCTCTTTGGCAGGTTCCGCTTCCATTGTCGGACCTACATCATCGTCATACGAACTCTTGGAACTTGACTCCCCGTCGTGGATTTTGCTTTCACGACGCTGCAGGTAGGCATCCCGTACAAATTCATA
>DASVLM010000010.1:0-3077 GCA_036384875.1 Noviherbaspirillum sp. | reverse complement strand
TACCGTCTTGACGCTGCTCTTATCGAGCCTGTCCGGCGCAGAGCGTGCCACGGTCGAAGATTTTTCGTTATCACGCTCTTGCTTGATCATACCGCTGGTGACGCGCTTGCCAGCGGCCCTTGCGGTTTCTACGACCCGCTTCTGACCTTCCTCGGTCAGTGCCTTGAAATTCTCCAGAATCGTCGCGTATGTGATCAAACCCGAGTTCACAAGCTCCGCATACTTCGGATCAAGCAGGCCCAAATACCGCGACACCTCCTGCTTGCTCATATGCCAGATGTCCGTCAGGTCTTTCTGTTGCAGTTCCGGCTCTTCCTCCAGCATCAGGCGCATGAACGACGCGATCTCAATGTCGCTCAATCCCTTACGCTGATAGTTCTCTGCAAGCTGGATCTTGCGGATCTCCAGATTGGACTTTCCCACCACCGGAATGACGGGCATCTTGTCAAAATCAGGATGACCGGCTTCCAGGTTGATGCCCCATGCGCGCCAGCGCCGTTCCCCAAAAATCAACTTCCACTTGCCAGGCATATCTGGATGAGGCTGCACCTTCGGGAATTGCTGCAAGTCATTGTCGAGAATTTCATCGGCAAGCAGATTCAGCTCCTCGATTTCCTTCTCCGAGATGATCCCATCCAGCGGATGCAAGCTGGCTCGCGGCTGCGTGGTGTCGGGATAAATATCCCCCCACGGCACCAGAATCGGCCTTTCTTCTGGCGCCTTGGCCTCCGACAGAAAATTCATCGCCGAGCGTCGCTGCGGCACTATCTTCTTAACGGTATTGGTTGCCATGCATTCCCCCTTTAAGCCGTCTCGACTTCCATCGCACGATTGGCAAAATCTCGCCAGGTTTCACGTACTTCCTTACGCCCTTTGAAACGCCAGACAGGCATGCCCACATCGAGCGAATCACTCACCGATACGCTGTCCTTGAACTCGGCCATCACCCGCGCACCGAACGCGGTACGCAACTTCCCGAGATTGGCCGTTTGTGTTGAGGACTTCTTGATCTTGTTGATGACATAGCGCTCCTGCACCAATGGATTCAGGTTCTTGACGAAATCCAGTGTGTCGGAGAGCGCCGGCAGCATATGCATCGATAGCGGTTCCGGCGACACAGGGATGTATATCACGTCAGACCACAGCATCGGTACTACCTGTAAAAGCCCATGTCCGGTCGGCGTGTCAAACACCACGCGATCATAGCCATTCTTCCCCGCCCACACTCGTAACCGTTGACCGGCACGCATCACTAGCGACGGATCGGAAAGCAGCTTAGGATCGTTGTTCCAAGCATCCAGGTGCAACGTGCCGGGCAACAGATCCACGTTGTCATACACTGGTACCGTTGGCAACTCCACGTCTTCCTTGTCCACGAAGTCGAATACCCGATCGAAACCCAGGCCCATGTCCTTCTTATTGATTCGAGGATCACCCGACAAGAAAGCCGACGAACTGCCTTGCGGATCTGAATCGCAAACCAGTACCTTCAAACCGGCTTCCAGACCGGCAAACACCAGATTGCAACCAATCGTCGATTTGCCCAAACCGCCCTTCTGATTCGTTACCGCGTAAATCCGCACCCTCTTACTCATTTGCCGTCCCCCTTGCCCTTTTGCGCCTTCGCCTTGATCGTTTCGAGATCGTGCACCATCAGTTTGTTCGCCGTGATTTTGATTCCCTGCTTCAGCTGCAGTTCTGCTGCCCGCGTCTCGTACCACCTCAACAGCGACACCGATGGACGAATCATCAAGCTCTTCGTTTCTTCCCTTTCATCCTCTTTCATTGCAGCCTCCTTTCTATCATTATTGCATTATATCGTTATATAACGACAGCGCAAGCAGAAAATTAACGGACGAAAAAAAACCGGGGCTCGCCCCGGTTTCCTTTGAGATTTCGCCTACTCCTTTTTCTTTGGCTTAGGTCCTGCGACCGACGACGCCGGCATCACGAACATCGCCCACCAGTACATGGCTGTATAGGCAATCGTGGCCATCGAAACGTCCTGCTTTACAGACAGCTCTCGCACTCTCTGTTTCAAGTCCGGCTCCACCTGCACATTCACTAGAACCCAGCCAGTCTTCGCCGCTTCGCCTTCGATCTCCACTTTGGATGTACGCGGTTTGCGCCAATCCACACCATGCTCCCACATTTTCGTGTCGATGAACTGCGTCAGCATCTTTTCGTACAAGGCCGTGAGACTTGCAAATCGATAGGGATAAATCGTCTTCAAGTAACGATGAAGACTCTCCGGGCAATGCGTCGGGATGGCTTCCAGCTTTTCAAACCTTGAAACTGGACGTCCGATCCGTCGTGTTGGCTTAACCCCTTTCGTCATCTTTATTTAATTCTAATAAGGTCAAAATAGATTCGCTAATTATAACCATTATCAATTTCAATTTATCCCTATCACGATGCGCTTGCTCTCGAAATATTGCGAGTTTATGTTACTAGCGTTGTCTCTATGTCGCATCCTGCAAACTATTGTTGTCAGCGCGTGCGCAAGCTATACGGCCCAGGAAATATAATGTCCTTTGTCACCTGCACCACAAACTTGTAGCCACGCTCGCGCGAGAGCGTCGGCTGAATCTGGAGCTGGCGCTGTGTAATCTGTGCTCCCGTCTGCGCGATGTTCTGGCCGATCGCCGCCGCCACCTGCTGCTGCGGTGTCTGCGTCCCGTTCGTTGATTGCTGCTTCCCCTGCGAAATTTGCAAGCCAGCACTAAAGACCGATGCCGCCGCCAACGTCGCTAGCGTGCGCCCGTAATGATTATTCACGTCCGCATCGAAACCTGCAGCGCCCGACGCATCAGCACCAGGCATGCCTTCCAGATTCAAATGCGAGCCGTCCTCAAACTGCAATCTCGACCAGGCCACGAGTATTCGCTCCTGTCCAATCGCGATATGACTGTCATATGTGCCGATGATTTCCGTGAATTGTGGGATCAGTAAATACTTCCCCGTCATCTTGTCGTACACATTTTGCGTCACCTGAGCACATATCTGACCTGGCAGGTCCGTATTCACGGCGCAACCCAGAGCCGCCGGGATACGCATTCCTGCCGTCAGCATGTAGG
>DASVLM010000009.1:0-9358 GCA_036384875.1 Noviherbaspirillum sp. | reverse complement strand
TGATTCGTCCGCTGGAAGAACTGGGCGGCGGCATCGTCGAGGTGAATGCAGCACCGGGCCTGCGCATGCACCTGCAGCCGTCCTACGGCAAGGGCCGTCCGGTCGGCGAAGCCATCATCTCCACCATGTACGCCGACGGCGACGATGGCCGCATCCCGGTGGTGGCCGTATCCGGCACCAACGGCAAAACCACCACCACGCGCCTGATCGGCCACATCCTCACTGTCAACAAGCTGCGCGTCGGCATGACAGGTACCGATGGCGTCTACATCCAGAACCGCCGCATCGACACCGGCGACTGCAGCGGCCCGCGCAGCGCACGCAACGTGCTGATGCACCCGGATGTGGACGCGGCCGTGTTCGAAACGGCGCGCGGCGGCATACTGCGCGAGGGCTTGGGTTTCGATCGCTGCAATGTCGCGGTCGTCACCAACATCGGTGTCGGCGATCACCTCGGCCTGAACTACATCAGTACGGTGGAAGACCTCGCCGTGGTCAAGCGCGTGATCGTGCAAAACGTTGCACCTACCGGCACCGCCGTACTCAACGCAGCCGACCCGATGGTGGTGAAGATGGCGAAGGCGTGCGCCGGATCGATCACCTACTTCGCGGCGGATCGTCATATTTCCGTCATGGCAACGCATCGCGCAAAGGGCCGCCGCGTGGTCTACCGCGATGGCAACGATCTCGTTGCTTCTGAAGGTACTTTTCAGTGCCGTATCCCGCTGGCGGACATCCCGCTGACGCGTGAAGGCTCGATCGGATTCCAGGTTGAAAATACCATGGCCGCGATTGCTGCAGTGTGGGCGCTTGGCGTCGACTGGGATATCGTCCGCCAGGGCCTGAAGACCTTTGTGAGCGATGCGCGCTCGGCCCCCGGACGCTTCAACATCTTCAATTATCGCGGCGCGACCCTGATTGCCGACTACGGCCACAATCCCGACGCGATCCTGGCGCTCGTCAACGCCGTTGAAGCCATTCCAGCCAAGCGGCGTTCGGTGGTCATCAGCGGCGCCGGCGATCGCCGGGACGAAGACTTACGCCGGCAGACCGAAATCCTGGGCGACGCCTTCGACCAGGTAGTGCTGTATGAAGACGCCTGCCAGCGCGGCCGCGCGGACGGCGAGGTGATCAGATTGCTGCGCGACGGTTTGAAGCAAGCCCGCCGCACCAACGACGTTCGTGAAATCGTCGGCGAATTCATTGCCATCGATACTGCACTGGCCGATCTGAAGGAAGGTGACCTCTGCCTGATCCTCGTGGACCAGGTGGAAGAAGCGCTCGCGCATATCGAAAAGCGAATCGCGGAAGTGAAGTGATTTGGCAAGAGCCGCCGCTAACCTGCGGCGGCTCAATTTCCCCCAGGAATTCAATGGCTTGCCGAGCGCACTTCAAGCCATTTCAACAATTCCACCAACTCCGAATAAACGCTTGAAATTCAATCCCTTGCGGGATATTCCTCAAGCGATTTCCAGCTCTACTTTCCGATACAAGACGTTTCACTTCTTTACGATTCCCGGTAGTCGTAATCCTTTCGGCTCGCGTTTAACGAAAAGTACCCGAACGGCCAGGCCGAGCCCGCCGCAAGTGCGCGGCGCCGGCGTCGAACCCGTTGGCAACCCTCAAGTCGAAATGCTGCAGGCTCCTCATACTGGACCTGACAGCATTTTGCGCAACGCGTGGAGGACATTGAAGTGGGTATTCTTGACTCGGTGCTGCGCCGGCATGACGCCGGCCCGAAGTACCGCACCGTCGACGGCGGCCATCCGGCGCCTTATCCGGACATGACAGACGAACAACTGTACAACTACGAGGTGGCTTTCAAGGTACCCAAGCGGACTTTCGACAAACCGCCGATGCCGGAGAGGAAAGCCGTCGACCAGCCGACTGTCACGCGTCAGCGCACGCGGCAAACCGCCAACGCGCAGGCCGCCGCGACCGAACCACGGCGCGAACCGGTCTACAAGAAAGCAACACCGGAAGTGCCGCCTGCTACCGACAAGACCAGGCCGCTCGATTTCAGCAAACCCGTGCGGACGATCACCACCAAACAACCGGTGGAAATCATTACCACCCGGGCGCGCCATCCTGTCTACAAGGTGCATGGCTATATCGGCGACTCGGACATCGTCACTGTGTTCACCCTCGACGGACGGATATCGGAGAACGGCCCGTGCTTCCTGGAAAACATGCCGCAACAGCAGCAACTCTATCTGAATGTTTATCTCAATCCGAATCCGGCCGATGGCGAACGCTTCGTGCTGACGCAGCATGACAGCAGGGCGGAGGCGGATGCGGCAGCACGAAACGGCCGGGTGGCTTGTGTGCCTTTGCAGTTCGATCTTGAATAGCGGGGAAAGAATGGGAAGAATCGGGTCACTTGGCTGGGCCGGAGCAATTGCAGCGGCCGCAGCGCTCGGCGGTTGTGCGGCGGCACCGGCCAAGCCGGCGGCCGTGCAGGCACCGGGCTCCGCGCAAGTGCCGGTCGCCTGGCTGAACCGGGTGACCTGGGGCGCCAACGCTTCCACTGAAGAACGGGCAAGCACGCTCGGCGCTTCCCGTTATCTCGAACAGCAGCTGCATCCGGGCCGCACCGTGCTGCCGCCGGAAGCCGAGTCGCAGATCGCCTCGATGACGATTACGCAGACCAGCCTGGAACAACTCGCCCGCGAATTCGAACAACGCCGCAGGGATTTCGACCGGCAGGCCGGCGACGATGCACGCCAGGCAGCCCGCCGGCAATACCAGCAGGACCTGAATCGCCTTGCCAAGGAGGCCTCAACCCGTTTCCTGTTGCGGTCGCTGTATTCCCCCAACCAGTTGCTGGAGCAGATGGACTGGTTCTGGATGAATCACTTCAATGTCTTCGCGGGCAAGCATAACCTGCGCGCAGCGGTTGGCGACTATGAAGAACACGCCATCCGTTCGCATGCCCTCGGCCGCTTTCGCGACCTGCTGGCCGCCACGGCACATCATCCGGCAATGCTGGTCTATCTGGACAATGCGCAGAATGCCGCCAACCGCATCAACGAGAACTATGCGCGCGAGCTGATGGAGCTGCACACGCTCGGCGTGGATGGCGGCTACACCCAGCGCGACGTGCAGGAACTGGCGCGCATCCTTACCGGCGTCGGCATCAACCTTCACGGGGAAACGCCGAAGGTGAGGCGCGCATTGCAGTCGCAGTATGTGCGCAACGGCCTGTTCGAATTCAATCCGAATCGCCACGACTACGGCGACAAGCAGTTCCTCGGCCACACGATCCGCGGCAGCGGCTTGCATGAACTCGACGAAGCGCTCGACCTGCTGGCGCGTCATCCCGCCACCGCCCGCCACATCAGCCGCAAGCTGGCCGTCTATTTCGTTGCCGACGAACCGCCGGCCAGTCTTATCGATGCCATGGCGCGCACTTTCAGCCAGACGGATGGCGACATCGCCGCCGTCCTGCGAACCATGTTCAACTCGCCGGAATTCACCCGTTCGCTTGGGCACAAATTCAAGGACCCGGTGCACTATGCGATTTCTGCCGTGCGCCTGGCCTACGACGGCAAGCCCATCCTCAACGCCAACCCGCTGAACAACTGGCTGCACCGCATGGGCGAGCCGCTGTACGGCCACCAGACGCCGGATGGCTACCCGATGATCGAAACCGCGTGGGCAAGCGCCGGCCAGATGACGACCCGCTTCGAAATCGCCAGGGCCATTGGCTCCGGCGCTGCGGGCCTGTTCAAGACGGAAGGCGAACGGCCGGTGGAACGGCCTGCATTTCCGCAGCTCGCGAATTCGCTGTATTACGACGCGATACGCAAAACCCTGAGCAAGTCGACACGCGACGCGCTCGACCAGGCGTCCAGCCCGCAGGAATGGAACACCTTCCTGCTGTCCGCCCCTGAAATGATGTATCGATAGGACCTGCCATGAAACGTCGACAACTGCTCCAGGCAATCGCCGCGCTGCCGCTGGCATCGACCGCCACCACGCTGTTCGCTGCCCCCAAGGACAATCCGCGCCTGCTGCTGGTGTTCCTGCGCGGCGGTTATGACGCGGCGAACCTGCTGGTACCAGTCTCCAGCGATTTCTATTACGCCTCGCGACCGAACATTGCCATCGCACGTCCGTCGGCAGACCTGCATTCGGCAGTTGCGCTGACACCCGAATGGGGGCTGCATCCGGCGTTGCGGGAGTCGATCCATCCCCTGTATGCGAGCGGGCAGGCGGCGTTCATCCCCTTTGCCGGCACCGACGATACCTCGCGCAGCCATTTTGAAACCCAGGACAGCATCGAAATGGGCCAGCCAGACAACGGCAAGCGCAATTTTCAATCAGGCTTCCTCAACCGCCTCGCCGCAACGCTGAACGGCATCGACGCCATGTCATTCACCGACCAGTTGCCGATCTCCATGCAAGGCAAGGAGCCAGTCGTAAACATGGCCTTGCGCTCCGCCGGCAAGCAGGCGATCAATACGCGCCAGAGCGGCATCATTGCTTCCATGTACCACGGCACGAAGCTGTCGCAGACTGTCAGCGAAGGCTTCACCATGCGCGACGAAGTCGCCCGCGACATGGCGGGAGAAATGGAAGCCGCCAACCGCAATGCCATTTCCGCCAAGGGATTCGAGTCGGAGGCACGCCGCATTGCGCACCTGATGAAGGAGAAGTATCGACTCGGCTTTGTCGATGTCGGCGGCTGGGACACCCACGTCGGAGAGGGTGGCGCGACAGGTTTCCTTGCCAACCGGCTGGATGAACTCAGCCGCGGATTGGTCGCGTACTCGCAGGAACTCGGGCCGGCATGGCGCGATACGGTTGTCGTCGTGATCAGCGAATTCGGACGTACCTTCCGCGAGAACGGCAACAAGGGCACCGACCACGGACACGGCACGGTGTACTGGGTGCTTGGCGGCGGCATCAAGGGCGGACGCGTCCTTGGCGAACAGGTGCGCGTCGATGCCGGCACGCTGTTCCAGCAGCGCGATTATCCGGTGCTCAACGAGTACCGCGCCACGCTCGGCGGCCTGTTCGCACGCATGTACGGATTGAACAGCAGCCAACTGGCGCAGGTGTTTTCCGGCGTCAGGGCGAAGGATATCGGCATCGTCTGATTCAGCGCTGCGTGATGCGGTGCCGGCCTAGCCACTTGCCGCCGGGTTGCAAACTGATGGGCTCGATGCAAGCCGGTTCAATGCAGATGAAGCGGCGGTACTCCTCGTCGGCCATGTCGGAAAGACAGGCATTCGGCCCCGGGTTCCACACAACGGCATCGGCGAATCCTTCCTGGTGCAAGCTCAGTTCTTTTTCACCATCATGCAATGACAGGTTCGCCGGCGTGCCGAAGTAGATGCGATCAAGCGTGTTCCTGCAGGCCAGTTCGGCGGTCTCCTGTTTTCCTTCCGGTGCGCCTGACAGGGTCTGGTCGGCGTAACGCAGGTGCTGCAAACCATTGACCTGCACCGCTTCAATATCCGCTACTGCAAAGTAGGTGTGCAATGCCGAGGAAAACGAAAACGGCACCTTGCCAGTGTTATGCACACGCAGCGACAGATCGAGCGCATCGCCTTGTACCTCAACGCGGAACACCAAGCTGAATTCATGCGGCCAGGGGGCGCCGAGGCGATCACTGGAATCCAGCACGAATTCAGCGAAGCCGGCATCACCTTCATTGCCCGAACGCCACAGCCGCCATTCGCTCACGCGCGCGAAGCCATGCCGCATGCCGCTTCCGCGCTCGCTGAACTGCGGAAAAATGAGTGGAATGCCGCCGCGTATCGCCTTGCTTCCGTCCAGCGCAGAACAGCTGCTGCAGAACAATTGTTCCTTGCCGCCCGCGGGCGTCCACGAAACGATGTGTGCACCGAACAGTGTGACGACGGCTTGCGCGCCATTGCCTGACGTGATGCGTACGGCAGGCAGTTGGCCGAATGTGATGTGTTCAAGTTCGCGCATTGATGATTCCCTGCAAAAAAGACGCGTCGCTTCCATGCGGCGCTGTGTTCTCTGAAGCAGGAATTGTACTTGCAAGCTGGTGCGGCACCTCAGCTTTGAATGGCTGCAACGCAAGGCGAACAGATGTCTCAAATTTCAAACTTGAGAAACACGTACCGATGTGGCACTCTGGTTTTTCGTCAAATGCGCGGCTTCACGCGTGGAGCGTAGTCAATGAGAATCAAGCATTGCCTTTCCGTGCTGCTATGCCTGTTGCTGGCGGCCCAGTTGTCGATGGCGGAGGACATCCGCATCACCGGAAACGAAGCAAGGGCACCGAAGGTGTTCAACGACGAAAACGGCGTCGCCCAAGGCATCCTGGTCGAGATCATGCGCTACGTTCAGCAGGAAACAGGCTACAGCTTCGAGTACGCACTCTATCCATGGGCGAGGGCCTACAAGATTGCCGTCAACGGCGAAGCCGGCATCATGGGACTCTCGATGAGCAAGGAACGGCGGGAGATCTTCGACTATGCCAGCGAACCACTTTTCTACGATGAGCTGGTGCTGGTGGTGAAAGCGGGCAAGGAATTTCCGTTTTCAACCATCAGCGATCTCAAGGGCAAAGCCATCGGCGTATGTCGCAACTGCAGTTATGGAGAAAAGTACGAGCAGGCCGTGCGGGACCGGGTGTTTGAGCCTGTCCCGGGCGACAACCCTACGACGCAACTTGCGATGCTGCTCTATGACCGAATCGATGCCGTGTTGATCCCGGTAGGCCGGGCGGGTTTCGAAGAGGCGCTGCGCCACAAGTCTGCAGGTGTCGACCTGAGCAGGCAGCGAGACAAATTCGCCATCCTGCCCAAGCCGTTTGCCCGCGACCCCAATTACCTGGCATTCGCCAAGACCATGAATCAGAAGAAATTGCTCGCGCGGGTCAGCCAGGTGCTGAAAAAGGGACACGAGTCCGGTGCGATACAGAAGTTGATTGATCGGTACATCAACGATCGAAACTGAATTCCCGGATTTACGGTGTGTATACGCCACACCCAACCACGACATCCTCGTAGCGCTCGAAGTACATCGACTTCTTTTCGATCTGCTTCGTCATCGGATTCACGAACTTGTAGTCGTGCCATCCTGAGGACTTCGTCTTCAGCATTTCGCGCCGCTCGCGCATATAGTACTTTCCATCCACATCCTTGATGTCGGAAAGGTCCTTGCCGATCATGCGTGGGTTGGCACCATGCGCGTAATTCAGGTTTTCCGGCGAATTGATCGTGACATACAAGTCGCGATCATGAAACTGGCCGTTGTTCACCGCGGCAAATGCCTTTTCCTTGCCATTGGCCTTGATGTAGGCAATAACCTTGTGGACAAGTGCCACAGCCTCTTCCTTCGAGCCACGTACTTGTGCATGTACAGCCAGCGCACACGATGCAGCGATCATGATCAACATCGCTTGAAATAGCTTCTTCATTGTCTTCTCCATTTTCCTGGGTTTTCATCCGGCGCTCGCGTTGAATGCGCAGGCGCCGCTTCCGAGCTCACATATGCTGTTCCACCAGCTTCTCCAGCGTCGCCGCCAGGCGTGCCTGCGCACGATCGCTCGCCCACGCAACATGCGGCGTGCAGATCAGGTTGGGAATATCGCGCGCCAGCAGCGGATGATCTGGCGGCGGCGGTTCGACGTCGAGCACATCGATGGCCGCACCCGCGATCACGCCGTTGCGCAACGCGGATACCAGCGCAACCAGATCGATCAGTGCGCCGCGTCCCGTATTGATGATCACCGCCTCCGACTTCATGCGCTTCAACGTTTCTTCACCGATCAACCCGCGTGTCTCGGCCGTCAATGGAACGTGCAAGGTCAGCACGTCCGCTACCGCAATCAATTCCTCCAGCGCCAACTCGTCAGCGCGGCAGGGCTGGCCCGGCGTCTGTGCGAACAGCACTTTCATTCCCAGTCCCATCGCAAGGCGCGCTGCCGTCTGGCCTATCCGGCCGCGGCCGATCACGCCGAATATGCTCCCACCGACATCGCGGATACGCGGGCCGGTCCAGCAGAAGTGTCCGGATGCCGACCACCGGCCATCGACTGCCGCCGACGCGTAGGTGAGCAGGTTGCGCCGCAATGCAAACAAGGTAGCAATCACATGCTCGGCAACCGAATCCGGCCCATAGTCCGGTACATTGGCGACCTCGATGCCTTGGCGAGCCGCAGCGTCGAGATCAATGTTGTCCGTGCCGGCGGCGGCTACCGCGATCAGTCGCAGGTTTTCCGCTGCGCGCAAATCATTCGCCGCCAGGCGCACCTTGTTCGTAATGACGACCGATGCGTCCTTGATGCGCGGGATCACGCCGTCCGGGCTGGTCGCCGCATAAGCGGTGTATTCCACAGCCGGGTTAGAAAACGACAATGGCCGGGGCAATGTCGCTGCATCAAGAAAAACAACCTTCATACTTCACTCCCTCAATCGATAACAACTCAAAACCGCCATGCGTCTTATGCGGCATCTGCCGGGCCATTCGCCAGCTCCTGCCGGAACACGCCTTCATCCAGCAGCTTTTCCCACTTGGAGATCACGATCGTCGCAATGCCGTTTCCGATCACATTGACCAGCGCGCCGCCTTCCGAAATGAAGCGATACACGCCCAGAACAAGAACCAGGCCGGCGACAGGGAAGCCGGGCACCGAACCCAGCGTCGCGGCAAGGACAATGAACGCGCCGCCGCTGACACTTGCCGCGCCCTTCGAAGTCAGCAGAAGAACGACCAGCAACGTGATCTGCTGCCCCAGCGAGAGATAAGTGTCGGTCGCTTGTGCAATGAACACCGCGAGGACCGTCATGTTGATGCAACTGCCGTCGAGATTGAACGAGTAACCGGCAGGCACGACCAGGCCAACAGCCGACTTGTCGCAACCAAGGCGCTCCAGCTTGGACATCAAACGGGGCAGGGCGGATTCGGAGGAAGACGTACCCAATACGATCAGCAGTTCCTCGCGGATGTAGCGCAAGAATTTCAGCAGGCTGAAGCCGGCGAGTTTGCATGTGGCGCCAAGGACCACGAACACGAACAGTATCGCCGTCAGATAGTAGGTGCCCAGCAGCTGCCCGTAGGAAGCGAGCGAGCCTACACCGTACTTGCCGATCGTGAACGCAATCGCACCGAAGGCGCCGACAGGCGACAGGTACATCACGATGCGTACCATGTTGAAGAAGGTATGCGCGCCGGCATCGATCACATTCAGCAGTGGCTTGCCGCGCTCGCCCAGCATTTGCAGGCCGAACGCGAAGATGATGGAAATGAAGAGCACCTGAAGTAGCTCGCCTTCCGCAAACGCACCGAATACCGTCTTCGGAATGATGTGGGAAAGGAAGCCGACAACCGTCTGGTCGTGCGCGGCCTTGGTGTACGACGCAATGGCACTTGC
>DASVLM010000008.1:0-20136 GCA_036384875.1 Noviherbaspirillum sp. | reverse complement strand
CGGCATTCCCTTCATTTCCGATCGTCGCGGCGGCTTGCTCGATTCGCTCGAAGTGGCCGACCTGACCGCGCTGCTCAATTTCCTGATCACGCCCGGCGACAATCGCGCGCTGGCGCATGTGCTGAAGTCGCCGGTGTTCGGCGCGAGCGACGACGACCTGATCGCACTGGCCGGTTATGGCCGCGATGCGATGGACGGCGAATCGACTTGGTGGGCACGGCTGCAGGCAGCGGCGCAGGACGGTGCCGGCGAATCGCTGCGCCGCGCGGAACGCCTGCTGCGGCAATGGCTGGACGCCGCGCCGCGCCTGCCGGTGCACGACTTGCTGGACCTGATCCTGCACCAGGGCGAACTCGTGGCGCGCTACGCGTGCTCCGTGCCGGCGCTGCTGCGCTCGCAGGTGGTTGGCAATATCGAAGCTTTCATCGAGCTGGCGCTCAATCTTGATTCCGGCCGCTATCCCAGCCTGCCGAAATTCATCGACTCCCTGCGCGTGCTGAAGACCGGCGCCGACAGCGATGCGCCGGACGAAGCGGTGGTGGATGCGTCGGTCGATGCGGTGCGCATCATGACCATTCATAGCGCGAAGGGACTGGAGGCATCGATCGTGGTGCTGGTGGATGCCAACCACAGCGAGGCTGCGCGAGACGACCTCGGCATTCTCTGCGCCTGGCCGCAGGACGAAGTTGCGCCCACACATTTTTCCTGCTTTGCGAAGAAGGAGGAGCGCGGCGCCGCGCGCGACGCCTTCTTCGAGGAAGAGGAAAGGCTCAAGGACCAGGAAGACTGGAACCTGCTATACGTTGCGCTGACGCGGGCCAAGGAAGTGCTGATCGTCAGCGGCGTGGCCGGCGGCCGTGGCGCGCTGCCGGACGGCACGATGGAAGGGAGCTGGTACGAGCGCCTGCTGGCGGTGCCGGCGATGGAGATTCCGGCTTCACCAATGCAAGAGGAAGAAGTCGCCGCCGAAGCGGAATTTTCGCTGCGCATCTTCCGTCCTCCCGTGCTGCCGCCCGCCGAACGCAAGCCGGCGGCCTATCGCAACCAGGCGATCGATGAAGGCGTCGCCCTGCATGCCTTGCTGGAACGCATGACGGCGCGCGGCGAATGGCCGCTGCAATTGCCCGAAACCGGCCTGTTGGCGCGCTGGCTGGCCTGCACGCCGGCCACTGCTTCGACGGTACGCGAGCGTGCGATGCAGATCCTGTCCGATGCCGAGCTGGAACGCTTTTTCAATCCCGCGCACTTCAGCCGCGCTTTCAACGAGCTGGATGTGATGCATGATGGCGCGCTGCTGCGCTTCGACCGCGCAGTAGTATTCGATAACGAGGTGTGGATACTCGATTACAAGCGCGACCTGCTTGCCAGCGAGGAAGCCGGCTATGCAGCCCAGCTCGCGCGTTACCGGCAGGCGGCGAGTACGGTGTTCCCCGGCAAGGGAGTGCGTTCCGCGCTCATCACGCCGGACGGCCGCTTGCACGAATTCAGTTGACCGGCGACGGCGTGCGCTGAAGGATGTTCTGCTCGAATTCCTTCGGCGCCAGTGGCTGGCTGAAAAAATAGCCCTGTATGCCGTCGCAGCCCTGCCAGCGCAGGAATTCGAACTGTTCGCGCGTTTCCACGCCTTCCGCGATCACCTGCTGCTTCAGGCTCTTCGCCATGCCGATGATGGCGCCGATGATGGCTGCGCTGTCGGGATCGGTCGTCACATCCTGCACGAAGGACCTGTCGATCTTCAAGGTATCGATCGGAAAGCGCTTGAGATAGCTGAGGCTGGAATAGCCGGTGCCGAAATCGTCGATCGACAGCGACACGCCCATCTGCTTCAGCGATTCCAGCAGCGACACGGTCAGCTCCAGGTCCTGCATCGTCACGCTTTCGGTCAGCTCCAGTTCCAGGTAGCGCGGGTCGAGCCCGGTTTCTTTCAATACGCGCCGCACCATGTCGAGAAAATGCTTTTCGCGGAACTGCACCGCGGACACATTGACCGAGATCGGGATGGGCGCATACCCGGCCTGCTGCCACGCACGGTTTTGTTCGCAGGCCTTGCGCAGCACCCATTCGCCGATGGGAATGATGAGCCCGCTTTCCTCCGCGACCGGAATGAATTGCGTCGGCGGCACCATGCCTTCCTGCAGGTTGTGCCAACGAATCAATGCTTCCGCGCCGATCAGGCGGCGGTCGGCGATACTGATCTTGGGCTGGTAGTAGAGCGCTGATTCCTCGCGCGCGATGGCGCGGCGCAGATTGCGTTCGAGCGCGAAGCGCCGCAATGCGCGTTCGTTGATATGGCGGGTGAAGAACTGGTAATTGTTGCGGCCCTGCGATTTCGCCTGGTACATCGCCGCTTCCGCATGCTTGATGATGGTATCGGTGTCTTCGCCGTCTTCGGGGCAGACGCTGATGCCGATGCTGGCGCTGATGTGGATTTCATTGCCGTCGACAAAGTAGGGCTCGGTGATGGATTTCAACACCTGCGTCGCGGTGCGCGCCGCATCGTAACTTTCGCCCACCTCCGGCAGCACGATGATGAATTCGTCACCACCGTGGCGTGAGATGGTGGAGGTATCCTGCTCGCAGCAATTCTTGAGGCGCCGGGTAATCTGCTGCAGCAATCGGTCGCCGGTCTGGTGCCCCAGCGTGTCGTTCACATGCTTGAAGCGGTCGAGATCGAGAAACAGCACCGCCGTGCGCGTGCCGTGCCGCAAGGCGAGCGATATTGCCTGCGTCAGCCGGTCGTTGAGCAGGAAGCGGTTCGGCAGGTCGGTCAATGCGTCGTGCTGCGCGAGATGCTGCATGCGTTGCGACATCGCCTGCACCGCGCTCACGTCATGCAATACCAGCACCGCGCCGACCGTCCTGCCGTCGCGGTCGTGCATTGGCGCCCAGGTATCTTCCACGGCGGCTTCGGAGCCGTCGCGCCGCACCAGTACCGAGCTGCGCGGCAGCGCTTCCGGGCGGTCGTTGCCCAGCACGCTTTCCATCGCACAAGGATGCGGTTCGCGCGACACCGGGTCGAGCATCGGACAGACTTCTGCCACCGCATGGCCGAGCGCTTCATCACCGCTCCAGCCGCAGAGTTTTTGTGCTGCAGGGTTGGCATAGGTCACGCGCCCTTCGAGGTCGGTGGTGATGACGCCGTCGGCAATCGAATTCAGCGTCACTTGCGCGCGTTCGTGTTCCTGGAAAAGATTCTGCTCGACGGCACGCCGGACACTCTTCTCCGCCATCAGGCGCGCGTTCGAATGGGTGAGCGCATTCAGGTTGCTCTCCAGCGCATCGAGCGATTCGCGCAAGGCGTCTTCCGCAGTGCCGCGTTGCAAGTCGACGCTCATCAGCAGCCAGGCCGTCCACAGGATCAGCAGCGTGAAGACCACCATGCTCGACAGGGTGATGGCGATCATGCCGAATGCGGTGTCGTACAGGCCCACTTCGCGGCCCCAGACTTGCAGGCGGTCGATCGCCATCGGCAGCAGCAGCGCCATCGGCAGCAGGCGGCGCGCGGTGATGCCGCCGGCGCTTTCGTTGCTCACGATGGACATCAGTCCACGATCCGGCCGCGCGCACAAGATCGCAAGACACATCACGAGAAACAGCAGGGCGTCCGCCAGTGCGACAGTGCCGTGGTAGGGGATGTGGTACAGCGCAGCCTTGCCGTACAGATAGCCGATGGCCGGCACGAGCGCATTCATTGCCGCCAGCAGGGTGAGGCCTTCGACCCAGCGCGCGGCCGCATTGCGGGCAAGCAGCAGCACCGCGCTTCCAAGCAGGACGAGGTTCAGCGCGCCGAGCAGCGCCATGCGCCCCGGATACTGTTCGGGTGCGGTGTCGAGATCCGTGAAGAGCAATTGGTCGATACCGAAATTGCGTCCTGACGCGTATTCCAGGATGGTCGCCAGTCCCAGCATGATTGCGAGCAAGGCTGCTGCCTGGCCCGCCTTCCAGGCAAGGCTCTTGCCGCGCGCCGCCAGCAGCAGTCGCAATGATGCGCCGCACAGCAGCATGCCGATGCCGGCGTTGAACTTGATGGCATGCGAGCCGGGAATGAGGGATCTGAGCAGGCGAACATCGACGAACCAGCCGATGCCCACCAGTATGCCGGCTGCGGCAACGAACAGGCTCGCTATCTTGGCAAAGCTGCGGTAACGATGCAGCCGGTCCGGGGTGCCGGGAGCGGGTTGCATGAAAAAGACGGTCTCCCGGTGAGTCTGGGTTACTGGATTCGGGCACATTGCCGATCCTGCGGGCATCGTTGGGCAGGTTGGCGTTGTGATCGAAGTGACAACATATGAGACGAGGCAAGCAAGGCGAAAGTTCCTTACGGGAGTGCCGAAAGTTGGCACGCGGCATCGTTGCGGAGCGCTTTACTTCGAAGAGGAATCGTTTGACGAAGAGAGGGGCGATAGCGGCGACGGTGCTGATGAGGGCAACGAGGATGCCGCACCCACCCGGCTTTGCAATGCGTTGGCGACCCGCTCGATGGGCAGCACAAGTTCGGCGGCACCAAGCTCCGCCGCCGCGCGCGGCATGCCGTAGACCGCGCTGGTCTCGCGGTCCTGGGCGATGGTGAGTTTGCCTGCAAGCCGCATGGCACGCAGGCCGCGCGCGCCGTCCTGCCCCATGCCTGTCAGCAGTACGCCGGCCGCCGGCCGCTTCCAGTGGCGCGCGATGCAATCGAAGAACACATTGATGGAAGGCCGGTAGGGATAGTCGGCCGGCTCCATGCTGTAGGTCAGTCGCAGCTTCGCGTCCAGCATGAGATGGTCGTTGGTCTTGGCGATCATGATGCGACCCGGGGCCGGCAGGCTGCCGTCCTCGATCACATCCACCGGGAAGCCTATCTGGTCGGAAAGCCAGGACGAGAAACTGTCGGTAAACGCCTGGTCGATGTGTTGCACGATCACCGCTGCAGTGGTTGACGGCGGCTTCCACAGGCTGAAGATCTTTGCCAATGCCAGCGGGCCGCCGGTAGAGGCGCCAATGGCCACCAGCGTGTCTGCCTGGCAGCGCGGCGCGGCGGCATGGCCGTTTGCACTCCGCTTGGATCCGTTCAGCGGCGTGTCGGCGTTGATCAGCTTGCCGATGGTCCTGATCTTCGACAGCAGCGCGCTGTCGGCCGCATCGCCGCGCATCACCGGCGTGGCGGTGACGTCGAGCGCACCTGCGCCGAGCGCGCGGAACACCAGGTTGGTATTGACTTCCGGCGATGCGGTGACAACCAGGATGGCACAGGGGGTCTGCTGCATGATGCGCCGCGTCGCCTCCACGCCGTCCATGTCGGGCATGAGCAGGTCCATCAGGATCAGGTCCGGCCGGTTCTCGCTGCAGAACTGCACGGCTTGCTCGCCGGTATGCGCCACCCAGATCGCCTCGTGCTCCCGCGTATTGTTGATCGCGCGCCGCAAAGCTTCGGCGATCAGCGGGATGTCATTGACGATGGCGATCTTCATGCGGTGCTCTCGCCGATCAGATCCAGCACCGCTTCCAGCAGGGTTTCGTCATGGAAGCTGCCCTTGGTGAGATAGTAGTCCGCGCCCGCATCAATGCCGCGCGAGCGGTCTTCCGGACGGTCTTTGTAGGATACGATCATCACCGGAAGATTGCCAAGCCGCGCATCCTTCTTGATGAGCGTCACGAGTTCGATGCCGTCCATGCGCGGCATGTCGATGTCGGTGATGACGAGGTCGTAACTGCTCGAGCGCACTGCGTTCCAGCCGTCCATGCCGTCGACCGCGACGCTGACGTCAAAGCCGCGTGCAGCGAGCAGCTTGCGTTCCATCTCGCGCACGGTAAGCGAGTCGTCGACCACCAGGATGCGCTTGGCCGGCTTCTTCCCGGCATCGCCGATGTTGCCGATACGATGCAGCTCGCCGCGCCCCGACAGGTTCTCGATGCTGACCAGCATGTCGGGCACATCGAGGATGAGCGCCGGCGCGCCATCGTCGAGCAGCGCGGCGGCGGAAACGTCGCGCATCTTGCCGAACACCGGTTCGAGCGGCTGCACCGCCAGGCTCTGTTCGCCGCGGATGGCGTCCACCGCCAACGCATAGCGGCGCGGCGCCGTACCGATCACGATCACCGGCAGCTCGCCGGCATGCGTCTTTTCCTCGCCGAGCTGCAGCAGGCGGGAGGTCGATATCAGTCCGACGTGTTCGTTTCCCGACGCAAAGAACTGACGGCCTTCGAGTGACTGGATGGCTGCGGCCGGCAGCCGCATCACGCATTCGATCTTGCTGATCGGGATCGCGTAGGCTTCGCCGGCCACTTCGAACACGACCGCGCGCACGATGGACTGGGACAACGGCAGCGTGATGTGGATGCGAAAGCCCTTGCCGCTGTCGGTATCGAGCCGCACCGTACCATTGAGCTGGCGCACCGTGGCATGCACCGCATCGAGCCCGACCCCGCGCCCGGACACGGTGCTGGCAGTTTCCTTCAGGCTGAAGGAAGGCAGCAGCAAAAAGTCCAGCAGTTCCGCCTTGCTCATCTCGGCTGCCATTTGCGGCGGCGCCATGCGGCGGCGCAGGACTTGCGCACGTATCCGTTCCAGGTCCACGCCCTGGCCATCGTCGCTGATGTGGATGCTCAGCATGCCGGCATTGTGGCGCGCTTCCACCACGATCCTGCCTTCGCGTTCCTTGCCGGCGGCGCTGCGCGATGACGGCGTTTCCATGCCGTGGTCCACCGCGTTGCGCAGGATGTGGTTGAGCGGGCTTTCCATTTTTGCGAGGATGTCGCGATCGACCAGCGTATCGCCGCCGCGAATCTCCAGCCGCACTTCCTTGCCCAGGCTGCGCGCAAGATCGCGCACCATGCGCGGAAAGGCATGTACGCCATCGTGGAACGGCCGCATGCGCAGCGCCAGCACTTCGTCCAGTGTTTCCTGCGAGATGCCCAGCATGCGGCGCTCGTAGGCATCGAAATCCGCCAGCCGCTCCACCAGGCTGTTGCGCAAGGGATTGAGCGCTTCCCGCAGCTGCGCCATGCGTTCCTGCAAGACTTCATCGTGTACTGTAGGTCGCAATACCGCGAGCAGGTCTTCCATTTCGCCGAGCAGTTCGTTCTGCTTGCGCTTGTAACGCTGCATTGCCTGGGGATAGGGTTGCATCCCATGTGCCGCGACGCGCGATTCGCTGGCCAGCGACAGCAGGCGATCGAAGTTGCGCACGCTGACCTTCAGCACTTGGTCTTCGCGCGGTGCGGGTTCCGGCGCCGGCTCGGTAGCACTCCAGCTTTCGAAACGCGGCGCAGCCGGCGCCGGCTTGGTTGCAGCTGACGCAGCGGGAGCTGCCGGGGCCGCCGGAGCCGAGAGCGCAGGCATGGGACCCGGCACGGGGGCCGCATTCAAGTCCGGAATCGCCACCAGCAAATTGGCAAGATGCAGCTTGTTGCGTTCAAGCCATTGTGCTGCTGCAGCTTCATCGATTGCGGCAAGCTGGCCGATCGCATCCACGCCGGCCAGCAGGGTATCGATCTTGCCCTTGTTTAGCGTGAAGCTGCCTTTCTGCGCAGCGACAAAGCAGTCTTCCATCACATGCGCCAGGTGTTCGATCGGTTCGAGGTTGACGATGCGCGCGGCCCCCTTGAGCGAATGCGCGGCCCGCATCAGCGGTTCGATCGCGGCCACGTCGGCCGGATTGCGGTCGAGCGCGAGCAGGCCTTCGTTGAGCACGCGCACCTGGCTCTCCGCTTCGGTGCGGAACAGTTCCAGCAACGAAAGGCCGCCGTAATCGGGGCCGCTGTCGCGCTTGTCGTCCTGGCTCATTTCAACGCTCCGGCAAGATGTTGTGCGAGCAGTTCCGCATCCAGGCAGCCGGCTGCCATCGCGCCGACATGCAGCACGCCGCGCAGGTAACGTTGCGCTTCGTGGCTCAGCGTGGCCGGCACGGCTTGCAGTTCGTCATGGCGATAGCGATGGATGCCGTGCACCTCCTGCACCGGCAACGCATATGCCATGCCGCCGAGTTCAACGACCAGAATGCGCGACCCCGACTGGTGCCTGTTCGCGGTGGCGTTTGCCGCCGGCGCATGCTCGTCGATTTGCAGCAGCGACGACAGCGACATGCACGGATACAAGCGCCCGCGCACATTGACGATGCCATGCAGTTCATTCCCTCGGCGATGGGGCAGGCGATGCGGCTTGCCTTCTTCGGCCACCAATATGGCATGGCGCGCGGGCAGGGTGAGCCATTCCTGTCCCACACGAAAGACCAGCACCGATTCATCGGCGGCGCGTTCGACCGCTTCCGGTTCGGCAAAATGCCGGGTCCACGCTGCACGGTAATCGGGCGGCATCGGCCGCTGCATCAAGCGCGTGGCAGCGCTGGCGTACACCTCGCAGTGCCGGCAATGGCCATGTTCCTGCAGGCGTTCGCAGCTGCGGTCGCCATGTATGCCGGTGCGGTTCCAGCAATCGTCGATGGGAGCTTGTTCTTCGTTCATCGGTCGTCCCGGTATGTCGTCGATGCGCGGCGGCGGAACACACGCTCGGCGCGCTGGCGCAATGCGCGGGCAATGGACTCGCTGCCGCGCCCTTCGGCCAGCAGTGCCAGGTGGCACAGCGCTTCATAGTGATTCGGGTCGAGATAGACCGCGCGCCGCAGGTAGGTTTCGGCGGCCTGCGGCTCGTGCCGCCGCTCGCTCAGCAGGCCGAGCATGAAGCAGGCTTCGACGCAGTCGGGGCGCCTTGCGAGGATGTCGCGGAATGCCGCCAGCGAGGCATCGAGCATGCCGCGGTTGGCGAGCTGGCGCGCTTGTTCGAGCGTGGTCTGTTCCTGCACCGGTGGCGCGGCAGGCTCCGGCGGATTTGCCGGCGCAATGGCGCGGGGCTGTTGACGTGCAGGACGTGCAATGCGTGGCGAGTGTGGCGAGCGTGACGACAAAGGCGGCGCGCCATCGGCAGCCGGTGATTGCGCCGATACACGCCGTCGCAATGCAAAGGCCTTGGAATATGGCGCAAGTTCGAGTTCGTCGTCGCGCAGCAGCGTGGCGGCTTCAGCGTATCCCACGAACAAGATGCCGTCCGGCGCCAGCATGGCCTTCAACTGGCGAATGGCTGCCTGCTGCGATGCCTGATCGAAATAGATGAGCAGATTGCGGCAGAACAGGATGTCGCAGGCCTCGCTTGCGGCAGCCGGATCGAACAGGTTGCCTTGCCGGAATTCCACCAGTGCGCGGATCTCGGCATGCAGCTTGTAGCCGCTGGCATGCGTAGCGAAATGCCTGTCGCGAAAGGAAACATCCGGTGTTCGGAAGGAATTGGCGCGATAGCTGCCGCGTCGTGCACGCTTGATCGCCTCGCTGCTGATGTCCACGCCGGTAATGCGAAAACGTTCCGGCGCAATGCCGGCATCGTGCAAGGCCATTGCCATCGAATAGGCTTCCTCGCCGCTGGCACAAGGCAGGCTCAGGATGCGCGCCGGGCCGGTGCGCCGCTCCGCGCGTTCGGCAACGGCCTGTACTGCAGCAGTAAACGCATCTCCATCGCGAAAGAACCAGGTTTCCGGCACGACCACGAGTTCGACCAGCGCATCCAGTTCGTCCTGCAGTTGCAGGGCAATGACGGCATATTCGGCGGTGGTGTCGATGCCGCGTTCGCGCATGCGCTGCCGCATTGCCTTGGCAATCGTGGCATCCGGCAGGTCCAGCCCGGTTGCGGTACGTATGCGCCGCTTGATGGCCGGGACGCTCATGACGTTTCCGTTTCCGCAGGGAAGAGCAGCGCCTGCACTTCCGCCGGCAGCAAGGCATCGACGTTGACCAGCTGCACCATGCTGCCGTCGCTCGCCGCCACTTGCCCGAGATAGGGTGCACCCGGGTTGTCGACGCCCGGCGGCTGGAAATCTTCCGGGGAGAAGTGGCGGATGTCGCTCGCCTGCTCCGCCAGCAGCCCGAGTGCATGCATCTTGCCGGTGATATCGCGATAGTCAACCAGCACGACGCGCGTGTCGAGGTTCAGCTGACTTGCCGTGCCGCAGGCGAGCATGGCAAGGTCGATGACAGGCACGGACTGGCCGCGATAGTTCATCAGGCCCGCAACCCATGCCGGCACCTGCGGCAGTTCCTTCAGGTCAAGCTGCGGCAATACCCGCACCACGCGGCGGGTATCGAGACCGTAGCGGTCGTTGCCGAGGCTGAAAAGCAGGAACTGCATGAATCCCTACATGTTGACTGCAAAGTTGGACACGCCAGCCTGCAGGTCTTGCGCCGCGTATTGCAGCTGCTGCACGGCTTCGCTGGTTGACCTCAGCGCATCGACTGCCTGCTGGGTCGCTTCATTCAGCTGCGTCATGGTTTCGGTGATCTGCGAGGCGCCGACCGCTTGCGACTGCATGCCTTCCAGCACCAGGTCGAAACGCGGCGTCAGCTTCTGCACCTGGTCGATCACATTATTGAGCTGCGCGGCGACCTCCCGCACTTCATCCACGCTGCGGCGGATTTCTTCGGAAAACTTGTCCATGCCCATCACGCTGGCCGATACCGCCGATTGCATTTCCTTGAGCATCTGCTCGATGTCCCAGGTGGCGACCGACGTCTGGTCCGACAGCCGCCGGATTTCCGTCGCAACCACGGAAAAACCGCGCCCCGCCTCGCCGGCCTTTTCCGCTTCGATGGCGGCATTGAGCGAGAGGATGTTGGTCTGGTCGGCAACCTTCGTGATGGTGGTCAGCACGTTGTTGATGTTGCTCGCCTTCTCCGACAGTGCGGCCAGCTTGGCATTGATGGAATCGGTCGCCGACACCATGTGCTGCATGGTCAGGTCCATGCGTTTCAGGCTGCCCTGCGCTTCGCCGGTGGTGGTGGCGGTGTACTCCGCAACGCGGGTCACATCTTCCATTGCCTTGAGCAGTTGCGAGGTATTTGCCGAGATTTCCTTGGTGGTGGACAACACTTCGATGCTGGTCTGCGCCTGCTCGACGCCGGTCGCTTCCTGCTGCCGGGCAGAGGCGGCGATCTCCGTCGTCGAGGTGGCGACCTGGATGCCGGCTTTCTGCACACGGTTGAGCAGTACGCGCAGGTTGTCGAACATCGTCGCCAGGCCTTCGCCGAGCCGGCCGATCGCATCGTTGCCGGACACCGTGATCCGGCCGGTGAGATCGCCGGATGCAGCCTTCAGCACGACTGCAAGGATGGAGTCCACCTTGGCGCGCAGGTCGTCGGCCAGTTGCTGTTCGCGCAGCCGGCTTTGCTGGATGGTATCGGCCATGCGATTGAACTGGGCCGTCACCTGGCCGATCTCGTCCTGCCCGAGCACTTCGGCACGCGCAGACTGGTTGCCGCCGGCAATCTGCGTCACCGCATTCGTCAGGTTGTCGATCGGGCGCAGGATGGAGCGGGAGAGCACGTAGGCAAGCACAAGTGCGATCACGACGGCCAGCGTGCTGCCGCCGATCAGGACGTTGCTGGTGGTATTGCGCAATGCTTCCACCGTCGTCGTGCGCGTCGCCAGGAGCCGGTTTTCTTCCTTCTCGAATTCATCCAGCGTACTGCGCATGTCTTCGACATGGTGCAGCACATGCGTCATCAGCGGATCGCGCGCTATCTGCTCGGCGGCGGAAGTACCCTGGCCCAATGCGCGGCGCTTGTCGACCATGGGATGGACGATGGTCTTCAACCATGCATCGATCATGTTCTCGATCTTGGCAATGCGTTCCAGCTGGAGCGGATTGTCGGCGGTCAGTTCATGCAGCTTCCGCATATGGCCGCGCAACTCGGTTTCGCTTTCCGGCAGGCGTGCGACGAAGGCTTCGTCGCCGGTGAGAAGGTAGCCGCGATACTCGGAACGAATCTCGTACGAAGTGCTTTCCAGGCGGCTGGCTGCCGTCAGTACTTCCAGCGTATGGCGATCCCAGCGGTTGGCATCGACCAGGCTGGTGAAATTATTGTAGGCCGTCACCAGCAACAGCAGGAACAGGGCGAGGATGGCGACGATCCCGGCGTACAGCTTATTCTGGACGCGGAGGTTGTGGAACATGGATTCTCCCAAGGGCGCGAACGTAGGCGACGGTGACATATTACTCCACGGTTTGAAGTCTTTCCCGATATCTGGAATGGCGCCAGAGTTCCGGCTCGCGTGTCGCCATCATTTGATTTCGTTCAAATCGAATGAGCGTTGTAAGCCGCAATAATCGGACTCGACCGGACTCGCTTCGTCGCCGCAACATCGACGAATTCCTTTGGCGAGAACGGAAGTAAACGGAAAGACAGAGAAGGACAGGCCATGCGCTACTTCGTGACAGGAGCAACCGGCTTCATCGGCAAGCGGCTGGTGCGTGAGCTGCTGGCAAAGGGCGCAGACTCGATCCATGTCCTCGCCCGTTACGAGAACCGCGACAAGCTGGCGGTTTTGCTCGAAGCTGCCGGCGCGGATGCACACAAGATCGTTCCGGTATTCGGCGACCTGCGCAAGGAGGTATGCGGCGTGAGCGACGCGGACGTCGACGCGCTCGCCGGCAAAATCGATCACTTCTTCCATCTTGCGGCAATTTACGACCTCGCTGCGCCGGCGGATGCCGTGGCGACCGCCAACATTGACGGCACGCGCAACGCGGTGCACCTGACGATACGCCTGCGTGCCCGTCTGTTCCACCACGTCAGCTCCATCGCGGCAGCGGGGCTGTACGAAGGCGTGTTTCGCGAAGACATGTTCGACGAAGCCACCGGTCTCGATCATCCGTATTTCCAGAGCAAGCATGAAGCGGAACGGATCGTGCGGCAGGAATGCGGCGTTCCATGGCGGATTTACCGGCCGGGCATGGTGGTCGGCGATTCGCGCACCGGTGAAGCGGAAAAGGTGGACGGGCCCTATTATTTCTTCAAGCTGATCCAGCGTTCGCGCGAACTGCTGCCGTCCTGGCTGCCCTCGATCGGCATCGAAGGCGGCCGGATCAACATCGTGCCGGTGGACTATGTGGTGCAGGCGATGTGCCATATCGCGCACCAGCCGGGACTCGACGGACAATGTTTCCATCTCACCGACCCGCAGCCGATGCGCGTCGGTGAAGTGCTGAATGTCTTTGCGCGCGCCGCGCATGCGCCTCCGATGTCGATGCTGGTCAACGCCGCGCTGCTCGGCTTGCTGCCCGACTTCATTCGCAAAGGCATCCTCGCATTGAAGCCGGTGCAGCGGCTGACGCATGCCATCATGGAGGACCTTGGACTGCCGCCGGGCATCATGCAGTTCGTCAACTACCCGACGCGCTTCGACAACCGCCAGGCTGCTGCCGCGCTCGCGGGCAGTGGCATCGCCTGTCCGCGCCTCGATACCTATGCGGACCGTCTATGGGACTACTGGGAGCGTCATCTAGACCCCGACCTGCATGTCGATCGCAGCCTTGCCGGCAAGGTGCGCGGCAAGCGGGTGCTGGTGACTGGCGGCTCGTCCGGCATCGGGCTTGCCGCAGCGCTCAAGCTGGCAGATGCGGGCGCGCGCACCATCATCTGCGGCCGCGACAAGGCGCGGCTCGATACCGTCCGCAGCCAGGCCGAAGCGGATGGCCGCGAGGTGCATGTTTATTCCGTCGACCTTGCCGACCTGGAAGACTGCGAGCGCTTCCTGCGCGAGCTGATCGCCGACCATGGCGGCATCGATATTCTCGTCAACAACGCCGGCCGTTCCATCCGCCGCACCGTCGATGCAAGCTTCGACCGCTTCCACGATTTCCAGCGCACCATGCAGCTGAATTATTTCGGCGCGCTGCGCGTGACGATGGGCCTGCTGCCCGGCATGATCGAGCGCGGCGAGGGGCAGGTGATCAACATCTCCTCCATCGGCGTGCTGGCCGGCGCGCCGCGCTTCTCTGCCTACATCGCGTCGAAGGCGGCGCTCGATGCCTGGACCGAATGCGCGGCAGCGGAACTGGCCGACGCCGGCATTGACTTCAGCACGATCAACATGCCGCTCGTACGCACGCCGATGATTGCTCCGACGCATGCCTACCGCAACGTCCCGGCCCTAACACCAGACGAAGCGGCTGACCTGGTCATGCGCGCCATCGTGCTGAAACAGGTGCGCATCGCCACCCGCGTCGGCCTCACGGGGCGGGGCATGCAAACCTTCACGCCGAAAGCAGCGCGGCTGACGCTCAACACCATGTATCGGCTGTTCCCCGACGCAGAGGAGTCGGCAGCAGGCATTGCGCCGCCGGCTTCACCCGAACAGCTTGCCATGCAGCACCTGCTGCGTGGCATGCACTTCTAGGATGGCGGCGAGATGAGTGCAACGCGCGAACCGATGTCCGTGATCGATGCAGCATGGCTGCGCATGGACCGGCCCACCAACCTCATGATGATCTGCGGCGTGATGCTGTTCGACGGCATGCTCGATCTTGCCGAAGTCCGCGATACCTTGAACAAGCGCCTGCTGTGCTTTCACCGCTTTCGCCAGCGCGTGGTGCGCGATGGTCGGCCCGGCTGGGAGGAAGATCCTTATTTTGATATCGGCTGGCATCTGCGCCATATTGCCCTGCCCGCCGGAATGCGCCTCGAAGACATGGCCAGCGAGCTTGCCAGCACGCCGCTCGACCCCGGCAAGCCGATGTGGCAGTACCACCTGATCGATACCAACGACGGCAACTGTGCGTTGTTCCTGCGCATCCATCATTGCTACGCCGACGGCTTTGCCATGATGCATGTGGTGTCGTCGCTGACCGACGCCGCGCCGGACAAGAGAGCGGCGCCGTCCATGGATGTCGGGCAGGAGGAAGACGAACGCAGCGCTTGGGAGAGAATCTTCGGGCCTGTCACCGAAACCGTCGGCGATGCCATCCGCAAGGCAGAGTCGCTCGCCGGTGCCGGCATGGCGATGATGTTCAATCCGATGCAGACCATGCATTACGGATTGGTGGCCACGGGCCTCGTGCAGGAAACCGCAGTGATCGCCACCATGACGCCGGATTCGCCTACGCGCTTCAAGGGCCAGCTTGGCGTCATGAAGCGTGTTGCCTGGGCGCCGACCATGTCATTGAAGGAAGTAAAGGCGCTGGCGGCGGCATTCAGTTGCTCCGTGAACGATGTGCTGCTTGCCTGCGTATCGGGTGCGTTGCGCAACTACCTCGAAGAACAGGGTGATGTGGTCGACGATATCGACATGCGTGCACTGGTTCCGGTCAATCTGCGCGAGCCGGGACGACTGGACGATCTGGGAAATTGTTTCGGCATGGTGTTTTTCGATCTGCCGCTCGGCATTGCCGACCCGTATGCGCGTGTGCTCGAAGTGCACAAGAGAATGAACGCATTGAAACATTCGCAGCAGCCGCGCGTCGCGCTCGGCATACTCGCCGGCATGGGTGTCCTGCCGGAAGCCACCAAGGAGAGAGTGCTCGAAGCGCTGGCGGCGAATGCCAGTGCGGTCATCACCAATGTGCGCGGATTCGACGAGCGGCGCTACTTCGCAGGAAGAGCCATCACCAAGCAAGTGTTCTGGGTTCCGCAATCGGGCGGCATCGGTTTGGGCATCAGCATTCTGAGTTATGCCGGTGGCGTCGATATCGGCGTCATGGCCGATACGAAACGTGTCGCGAACCCAGGCGACCTCGCCGCCTGTCTTCAAACCGAGTTCGAATCGATGCTGTACGGTGCACTGCTTGCGCAATGGCCCGACGAAGCACAACGGGCGGCGGCGTGATCGCCTCAGTAATTCATGCATGCCTGATGCAGCGCAAAGATTTTGGAGAGGCATCGGCGCATTGTCTGTCGCAGTAGTGATCAACATGCGCTGCAGAGATGGAGGCTTGCCATGAACAGAATATGGTTGAAGAACTATCCGCCCGGGATTCCGGCAGACGTCGAGCCGCGGGAAGATACACTGAAGGCATTGCTGGAAGCCGTATGCGCGCGGTTCGGGGACCGCGCTGCGTTCAGCAATTTCGGCGCCACCATCAGCTACCGCGAACTCGATTCACTCTCGCGCAACTTCGCGGCCTATCTGCAAAAGGTATTGCGGATACCGAAGGGCGAACGCATCGCCATCATGATGCCGAATCTGTTGCAGTATCCGGTCGTGCTGTTCGGCGCCTTGCGTGCAGGCTACGTCGTCGTCAACGTCAATCCGCTCTACACGCCGCGCGAGTTGCGGCACCAGCTGACGGATTCCGGAGCCACCGCCATCGTCGTGCTCGACCATTTCGCGCATACGGTGCAGGAAGCGATTCCCGGTACCCGCGTACGCGACGTGATCGTCAGCCGCATCGGCGACCTGTTTCATTTCCCCAAGGCGCAACTGACGAATTTTGTGGTCACGCACGTCAAGCATATGGTTCCCGACTGGCACATCGATGGAGTAATCGACCTGCACGATGCGCTGGCCGAAGGCGCAAAGCAGGAATTGACTGACGTCGACATCCGTGGGGAAGACGTCGCTTTCCTCCAATACACCGGCGGCACGACCGGTGTGCCGAAAGGCGCGGTTCTCACGCACAGGAATCTCACAGTCAATGTGCGGCAGACGAACGCCTGGGTCGGCAGCGTATTGAAGGAGGGAGAGGAAACCACCGTCGTACCCTTGCCGCTGTACCACGTCTTCGCGCTCACCGCGATGCTTTGCTTCTTCGAGTTCGGCGCGACTATCGTTCTCATCACGAATCCGCGTGACCTTCCTGCATTCGTCAAGGAACTGAAGCATTTGCGCTTCAACGCAATGATCGGTGTGAACACGCTCTTCAAAGCCTTGCTCGAAGCGCCTGGAGCGAACGAGATCGATCATTCCGCAGTGAAGGTGGTCGTGGCCGGAGGCATGGCAGTGCAGCGCGCGGTGGCAGAGCGCTGGCATCACCAGTTCGGCATGCCGATCATCGAGGGTTACGGCCTGACCGAAACCTCGCCCATTGTCTGTGCCAATCCGCTGACCATCGACACCTACACCGGTACGATAGGCTTGCCGATTCCCTCAACCGAGGTTGCGATCCTCGATGATGAGGGCAACGAACTGCCGCCCGGAGGCGTGGGCGAGATTTGCGTGCGCGGGCCGCAGGTGATGCAAGGTTATTGGCAGCGCCCGGACGAAACCGCAGCGGTCTTTGCCGAGGGTGGATGGCTGCGCACGGGCGACATCGGCACGATGGAGGAAAGCGGCTTCGTCAAGCTCCTGGATCGCAAGAAGGAAGTGATTGTCGTCTCCGGCTTCAAGGTGTTTCCCAACGAAGTGGAAGACGTCGTTGCCATGCATCCCGGCGTGCAGGAAGTGGCTGCCATTCCCGCGCGCGATGAACGTGCAAACGAAGCAGTGAAGGTCGTCGTGATGCGCAAGGACCCTGCATTGACTGCGGAGGGCCTGATCGAACACTGCAGGAGATACCTTACGCCGTACAAGGTGCCGAAGTTTGTGGTGTTCCGCGATGAACCGATGCCGAAGTCGAATATCGGAAAGATCTTGCGTCGCGTCGTGCGCGAGGAGGAACGTGCGCGGGAACAGGCTGCGAAAGGCGGCGAGGGCGATCAGGATTCGAAGCGGGCCGCATGAAGTTGCTGATGCAACCGTTTTTTTAACCGGGGTTGATAACGACGGAAAGGAAACATGCCATGACAAGCAAAGTGAGCAAGACACATGAAGACAATGAGCAGCTGGTCGAAGCGGTACGCGGGTCCGTGCACCAGATCTGGCAGGCCGGCCTGGGTGCCTTCCTCAAGGCGCAGCAGGAAGGCAACGCGATCTTCCAGGACTTGGTGCATGAGGGCGAAAAGGTGCAATCGCGCATGCGTGATGCAGCAGGTGGAAAATTGTCTGAACTGACTGATGCGGTCACGAAGATGGCGGAGAATGCATCGAAGCAGGCGACCGGTTCGTGGGAAAAACTGGAGAACGTGTTCGAGGATCGCGTTTCCCGCTCCCTGCGAAATATCGGCGTTCCCACGCGTGATGATATTGCCGCCCTCGGTGAGCAGATCGAAGAATTGCGCAAGTCGGTCGAGGCGATGGCGGGCAAAGGCAAGACGGCAAAGCAACCCGTCAAGAAAGCTGCCGCGCCGGTGCGCAAGACTGCCGCCAAGGCAAAAACCGAAAAGACTACCGTGCGCGCGAAAGGCAACGGCGCCAAGACGACACGCCGCCCGTCCGCATCTGCCGCCAGGTCGATGTGACGGGGTGCGGGTTCTATCCACCGCAGACGTTGGCCGCGGCCATGAACGGCCGCGCGCCGGCCGCGCGAAACAGGTGAGGAGCAAGCACCCATGTCGCGCAAATCGCATTTTTTCGTAACGGACTTGCACGGCATCGCCCGGCTGGCCGCCGATGCGGCAACGGCGTGGATGCCGTCGCCGTTTGCCAAGCTCGCGCAGGACGTGGTGTATGCCGCCGTCAGCTGCGGCCACTCGCTGGCCGAACTCGTCATTCCCGGCATTGGAGTTCCTTATGGGCCCTACCATTCGTCATACGAACGAGAATCGGCGATAGCGGCCTTGAACGGCATATTGGGCGACCACTTGGCCGAGTCGGGAAATCCGCTGGCGATTCCGATGAGCGTGCGGCGCGACGGCAAGAGCATTGCCACCGGCAAGAGCGATGTCTCCGCAGCCATTCCGCGTGCGACCGGCTCCATCCTGCTCATGATCCATGGCCTGTGCCGCAACGATCTGCAGTGGCGCCGCCGCGGACATGACCATGGCGCCGCACTGGAGGCGAGATTCGGCCACACCGCAGTCTACGCTCATTACAACAGCGGCCGGCACATCTCCACCAACGGCAAGGAACTGGATGCGCTCATCGAACGCCTGGTACACGCTTGGCCGGTTCCTGTAGAGCGCATCCTTCTTGTCGGACACAGCATGGGCGGCCTCGTCGCGCGCAGCGCTTGTCATTATGCCAGGGCATCCGGCAGCCGATGGACGGGCATGCTCGACAAAATGGTTTTTCTCGGCAGTCCGCACCATGGCGCACCGCTGGAGCGCATCGGGCATTGGTTGCATGCAACGCTGGACCGCTATCCCTATACCGCTCCGGTCGCCAAGCTGGGACGCATGCGCAGCGCCGGCATTACAGACCTGCGTTTCGGCAATCTTGTAGACGAGGATTGGGAAGGGCTGGACCGTTTCGTTCACGGCGAGGACAGCAGGCGCAAGATTCCGCTGCCGCGCAGCGTCAAATGCTATGCCGTGGCTGCCACCACCGGACGCAATGCGGAAGATGTGCGCGCAAGGCTGCTGGGGGACGGTTTGGTGACGGTGGACAGCGCACTCGGTCGCCATGAAGATCCCAGCCGAAACTTGTCAATTTCACCGCAGCGGCAATGGGTTGCTTATGAAACCGGTCACCTGGACCTGCTCAGCCGGCCGGCGGTGTATGAGAAATTGGTGGAATGGCTGGAGTGAGGGGGGCTGCTGTTTCAGGCGGTATGCGGATCGCTCGGAGCTAATTCAAATCGCAAAAGCTGACTTGGTGGAGCGGAGGAGGATCGAACTCCCGACCTTCGCATTGCGAACGCGACGCTCTCCCAGCTGAGCTACCGCCC
Source organism: Noviherbaspirillum sp. (assembly GCA_036384875.1). Taxonomy (GTDB): domain Bacteria; phylum Pseudomonadota; class Gammaproteobacteria; order Burkholderiales; family Burkholderiaceae_D; genus Noviherbaspirillum. Next base: position 694 of record DASVLM010000008.1, on the reverse strand, counting down.
CATCGCCACCGATTTTATTGCCTGCCGTAGCGGGTTGCAAGCGTCCGGATCAATCCGCATCACATCTGTCTTCAAAAAAGCGCCCCAAGTAGTTGAATCTATTGACGGAAATTCGGTTGCACCTCTATAGTTGCAGAATGGTTTCCGAACTACATCAACTTGCCGAAAAGGTAAGTCAGCTCGCCGAGCTGGCTAAAACACTGCGCCGCGAGAATGCCGACCTGCGCTTGTCCATGGCGTCGCTGACGGCCGAGAACGCGGATCTGTCGCGACGCATCCAGGAGGCGTACCAGCGCGTGTCGGTGCTGCTGGAGAAGCTGCCTGCTTCGAATGAAAGCGAGACTGCGGCATGATCCAGATCGATGTCTCCATCATGGGCCAGGCCTACAAGCTGGCCTGCCGCGAAGGCGAGGAGGGCGCGCTGCGCGAAGCGGTCGCTTACCTCGACGAGAAAATGTGCGCGATCCGCGGCGCCGGCAAGATCAAGGGCAACGATCGCATCGCCGTGATGGCGGCGCTCGGCATTGCGGCGGAACTGCTTGCATCGAAGGCGTCGGGCGGCGCTTTCGGCGACGTGACGGTATCGGAAATCAAGCACAAGATTGCAGCAATGCATTCTGTCATCGACACCGCGCTCGCCCCGCAAGAGAACCTGTTCTGACGGTCAAAAAAAGTCCCGCACGGCAGCGCAAAG
>DASVLM010000007.1:0-3632 GCA_036384875.1 Noviherbaspirillum sp. | reverse complement strand
TTGCCAATGCCCTTGTTGAACAGGGTGTTGGCTTCGTCGTATATTAAATCAGGAGGATGCGATGTTGGCTAACATAATCGGGAAACTGCGCGAAGAGGCGGAAAAAACTTCCATGACAAATGCCGCACTTCTGGCCCATTGGAAAGGTGAAGAAAAGACTGCGTACATCGAGAGCGGACAAGCGTCGAAGGACAGGATAAAAGCGCTCGGCCTTGGAAGCGGCATGGCTGGCGTGATGGGCATCATGTTGGTTGCTGCGTCCAATCAAGCAGCAGCGTTGGGAACCTCTGCAATGTTGGCCAGCGTTTCTACCGCACTTGCCGGTCTGGGTACTGTGGCGGTAGGCGGCACCGTACTCCCGGCGGCTACAGTGATTACCCTCGGCGTTGCGGCTGCGGGATTGGCGGTGACGGCGGTCAACGAATTGCGTAGTGTGGATTGGGGCAAAGGCATTGAGACGGCGAGAGCATTAAGTGATCGTTATGAGCGCAACGCAGCGTTGGATCCCAATGGGCCGAGCAAGGAAGTGGGACTCAAGAATTGGGTAATGGGCGTGAAGAACATGCTGGTCGACGGCATCAAGACTGCAGTCGCGCGGATTCGGGAAGGAAACGATACGCAGAACATCACGACGCCCGAGCAATCCTCCTTGGCGGCGGCGAAGGATTTTATGCGCTCGTCCAAGTTGGTTGAAGAGGCGGTGAATACAAACCAGGGTCAGTATACCGGTCAAGTATTGTTCGAGTCGGCTGGCCATGTTGTGCAGGACCGGGGGCGTAGCTCGGCGGCGATTCACGAGAAAGCAAGACTGGCCGTACATGGCATCGAGGGTTTCAAAGTCGGCAAATCTCTTCGCGTGAAATATCAACAGGGTCGTGGAAACGTACTGAATTCGCAAGACAAGTCGAAGGACAAAGGACAGACCCGGTAGGTCAAATCGCCGATTTTCTAAGTATGGTCAATAATCGGCGGATCAACGACTTAAGCGTGTTTGCCGTAGTATCGACCAAGGATCAGCAGGTGAATCTCTCCTGGAAGGAACTGTTGGCCAAGACCGACCAGGACGCCGTGGTGTCGGTGGGGGCTGCCAAGAATCGACTGGAAGAGGTGTAAATCATGGAGCACGAAATGAAGCATGTCCTATCCGAGCAAGACAACCACGGCTTTGAAGGGTTGAAGCACGCAGTCGCGGAGATGATGAAGCGTATCAGCGCGGCGTTGCCCGAGCTGAAAGAACCGATCAAGATGGTGATTGCGGGCGGCGTGGCGGTGAACTTCTATACTGGCAGCCGAATCACTATGGACGTCGATGCGTCTTTCTCCCGTCGCGTCATCCTGCCGGAAGATTTGATTGTTCCTTACGAAGGGCCAGACGGGAAGCTGCTTTCTGTCCATCTGGATCGAAGCTATAACCCGACCTTCGCACTCATGCATGAAGACTATGAAGACGACGCTTTGAAGGTGGCAGGTTCGGAGTTCGACGATCAGAAGATCGATCTGCGAGTATTGTCTCCCGTAGACTTGGCTGTAAGCAAAATTGCCCGTCTTGAAGGACCTGACCGGGAAGATATTGCAGCGCTGGCAAAATTGAATCTGATTTATCCCAAGGCGGTTGCCGAACGGGCAAAGGATGCTTTAGGATGTTATGTAGGCAATATGGATCGTCTTCAGGCCAATCTTCGGGAAGCTCTCAAGATTGTTGAAACTGTCCAACGAGATACACAGAAAGAAGCAAGGCGGGGAAAGGGCCATGAGCGCTAATCCATTCAGGAAAGAGGATTTTTCTTCCTATCGCATATGGGAAGAAGCGCTCATTTTGTTCCTGTTACGTCAGCTCCAGCATCCTGACGTCCTGGAATGGCTTGCCGTTGCCGAGGATGCCGAAACAAGGGAGAACGCGGCTTTTCTGTCCTTGCACTTGGCAAACTTGGCTTATATACAACACGCCAAGCAGGAAGAAGGTTTGCGCCAAGTCTATGAGACTCTCATGCATCAACCGCCGCACTTGCCGGCATATCGCCGTTGGCTCAGCAAGCGATGGATCGATTATTGCCGTCTCACCGATGCTCTGAAGTACGCCATTCAACACAACGTGAGTCCGGACACTCATCGCCTTGTGGCCTGACGATGAAGTGCCGGCACAACCATTGTGGACGCGCCGGTTCTTCGTGATCTGTTGCGATGTCGCTTTGTGGCGAGATCGTCGAGACAATGAACTATTTGACCGTCGCAAATGAAAAGGGGAGTCCTAACGTTGGGACTCCCCTTTATTTTGTACGCGTCGAATTTGCGTACTTTTGTTTATAGAAGTAACTGGGTGTTTATCGAAAAATCTAAAGTGATTTATTTATTTCACTTTTAATTTTAATATATGACTACAAGGCGAATGAAAGCACTCTCGCAATTCGAGGGGCAAATGGCGTTTGACTTCGGATTTGAGCAGACGCTGAATACAATCGACACACTACGAAAGGAAAATGATGATTACCGGGAAGACACAACCCCTGCAACTGGCGGCGCGGATCCTGACACCGGAAAACCTGGACATGTTCCGTCAGCAGCCGTTCAACTCCTACGGCTGGACGATTCTGGACCGCTGGGCGGTGCAGGAACCGGAAGCGCTGAAGGCGCTCCAGGAGCAGGGCGAGATCGTGCTGTTCGATCGGGTGTTGCAGCAGCAGGAGCTGGAACAGGAGACGATTCTGAACAACAAGGAAGCGCGCGACAAGGGATTGACGCCGATGGAAGTGCTAGCGATGGAAGGCATCCCGACGCAGCTGGCAGCGGGCGCGTAAAGCCCAAAAACTACGTTATCACTGCCGACGATGCCTTAGGCGAAGGCGGCGCCAAAACGAAGTTCAAGAATAATCTTGCAGCAATCAAGACGCTGCGAGCGATTGAGGCCGAAAGCAGGCCTGCCAATGCCGAAGAACAAGCGCTCCTCGTGAAGTATGTCGGCTGGGGCGGACTGGCTCAGGCCTTCGACCATCGCAATACCGATTGGGAAAGTGAGTTCCGTGAGCTGTCCGAACTTCTGACTCCTGACGAATATGCTGCAGCACGACGCAGCACACAGGATTCCCACTACACGCCCGAGTTCGCGGTCCGTGAAATTTACACCGCACTGGAGCAGCTTGGCTTCAAGGGTGGCCGTATTCTGGATCCGGCGCTGGGAACTGGCCACTTCATCGGTGCCATGCCTGTCGAAATGGCCGCGCAATCGAAGGTGACAGGCTGCGAGCTCGATGAGATCACGGCACGCATTGCCCGCCAGCTCTATCCGGATTCGATGGTCATTCAACGCGGATACCAGAATCTTCGCATTCCGCGCGGGCACTTCGATGCAATGGTGGGAAATCCGCCGTTCGGCAATCAGTCTGTGTTTGATGCTGAACATCCGGACCTGTCGAAGTTCTCCATTCACAACTATTTCATCGCCAAGTCCATGCTATCAGTGCGACGTGGCGGCGTAATGGCTTTCGTCATCTCGCGGCACTTCATGGATGCTGCATCTCCCGAGGTACGGTCCTTTATTGCCGATGAAGCGCATTTTCTTGGGGCGGTGCGCCTTCCGGAGTCGGCATTCAAGGCATCTGCCGGCGTGGAGGTGACGACCGACATTGTTTTCCTCC
>DASVLM010000006.1:0-3931 GCA_036384875.1 Noviherbaspirillum sp. | reverse complement strand
AATCAATGGACTCGGCCCAGCGAAATACGCGCAACTGCAAGCCGTCATGGAGCTCGCGCGACGCGCCATCGCAGAAGAAATCAAGAGTGGCGACGCTCTCAGTTCCCCGCAAGCGGTCAAGCAATACCTGCAATTAATGCTGTCGAATCGTGCTTACGAATCCTTTGCCGTACTCTTTGTGGATGTACGCAACCGCCTGATTGCAGCGGAGGAATTGTTTCGCGGCACACTGACGCACACGAGCGTCTATCCCCGAGAAGTGGTCAAGAGCGCACTCGCCCACAACGCAGCAAGCATCATTCTCGCCCACAACCACCCCTCAGGCAACGTCGATCCCAGTGCCGCCGACCGCAACCTGACACAGGCGCTGAAACAAGCACTGGCTCTCGTCGACATCCGGGTGCTGGATCACTTCATTGTCGCCGGCAAGCAGGTGTATTCATTCGCGGAGCACGGGGAGATCTGAGGCGAAATATCGTTTCCATGATTGTTAAATTCAATGATCACATATGACACACTTATTTTTCGCAAGTCATTGAAAATGCACATTTTTTTTGCTATAGTCTCGCTTTTCCGATTTTGGAAGTCTAACAAAGGAGTTAACCATGGCACGTGTTTGCCAAGTCACCGGGAAGGGGCCGATGGTCGGCAACAACGTTTCCCATGCGAACAACAAGACCAAGCGCCGCTTTCTGCCGAACCTGCAGAACCGCCGCATCTTTGTTGAATCCGAAAACCGCTGGGTTTCGCTGCGCGTTTCCAATGCTGGCCTGCGCGTGATCGACAAGATCGGCATCGACGCAGTCCTCGCCGACATGCGCGCCCGCGGCGAAAAAGTCTAAGCGGCATTTATTAGGAAATCATCATGGCAAAATCTAACCGCGACAAAATCAAGCTGGAATCGACCGCAGGTACGGGTCATTTCTACACCACCACGAAGAACAAGCGCACCATGCCGGAAAAGATGTCGATCATGAAGTTCGACCCGAAGGCACGCAAGCACGTGGAATACAAGGAAACCAAGATCAAGTAATTTGATCTGGCTTCAAAACAAAAACCCCGCACACGCGGGGTTTTTTGTTTTCGGGAATGGCATTTACATGTTTGCGACCATTCAAAAAAAACGGCACGAAAAATATCCGTGCCGCTTTCAAAATGACATGGACTCTTAAGCGTAGCTGCGAAGGCGCAACGAGAACTCCTGCAGCGCCTTGATCCCCGACGCTTCGGCACGTGCACACCAGTCTTGCAGTTGCTGCAGCAACTGCTCGCGGCTGGAATGCGAACGTTCCCAGATCGCTGCGAGTTCCACACGCATCTCGTGCATTGTCTTCAACGCCTTGCTGTGTGCAAACAATTCACTCAATTGCTGCTGCTGCGGAGCCGCCAGTTTCGCGGGTTCTCGCTGCAGCAGTTTCTTTGATGTCTTCAGGAATTTAGTTTCGAGCTTTCCCTTGTCTGCAAGGTGTTCGAATTCATCGCGCCAAGCGCGGCGTAATGACTTCGCATATTTCGCCATCACGTCATAGCGATTGGCAATGACAGCCTGCAGTGTATCGAAATCTGCAACCAGTTTCTTGCGGTCGAACTTCGGCGCAGGAGCAATCTTCTTGACCTTCGCAAGGCCGAGGGACTCCAGAATACGAATATAAAGCCAGCCGATATCGAACTCGTACCACTTGGACGACAGCTTGGCCGAGGTACCGAAAGTATGGTGGTTGTTATGCAGCTCCTCGCCACCGATGAGGATGCCGATTGGGAAGATGTTGGTCGAAGCATCGGTGCAATCGTAATTGCGATAGCCCCAGTAATGACCAATACCATTGATGATGCCGGCCGCCGTCACGGGAATCCATAGCATCTGCACTGCCCAGACTGTCAGGCCGATGGCACCGAACAGCAGCACATCAATAATCAAGAGAAGTCCGACACCCTGCCAGCTGTACTTGCTGTAGAGGTTGTGCTCAAGCCAGTCATCAGGCGTGCCATGGCCATACTTTTCCATGGTCTCGCGATTTTTCGACTCCGCGCGGTACAGCTCGGCACCTTCCAATAGCACCTTGTTGATACCACGGGTAACCGGGCTGTGCGGGTCTTCTTCGGTCTCGCATTTTGCATGGTGCTTGCGATGGATTGCGGCCCACTCCTTGGTCACCATACCGGTCGTCAGCCAAAGCCAGAAACGGAAGAAATGGCTGGGAATGGCGTGCAATTCGAGCGCACGGTGCGCCTGGCAGCGATGCAGGAAGATCGTCACGCTGGCGATGGTTATGTGCGTGGTGACAAGCGCAAAGACAACAACCTGCCAGGTAGTAGCATGTACAAAGCCGTTGGAAAGGAAATCGAGGACTGCATCAAACATACGGTTACTCCATGAAATAGCTATACCGATACCTCCGGACAAAACCGGCGACCATCGGTGCTGCGATTGTACGCCCTTATGAGATCCCGTTGGCGGCGAATTTCCCGGCCTCGAGCGCCGGCGCTTCGCCTATGATGCGGACTTCACGCTGCGGATATGGAATCTCGACTTGATGTTCTTGCAAAACTTTCCAGATTGCACGATTCACGTCTGATAATACATTTCCCCGGCCATTCTCAGGATCACCAATCCAGAACCCGAGCTCCAATTCAAAACCATCGGCTTGGAATTTCAACAGCAACGACGCAGGCGCAGGGTCGTGCAGAACCCGAGGCACACCGATGGCGGCCGTTTCAAGCAAACGCAGCACCTTTTCAATGTCGCTTTGATAACTTACAGTCAGCCGTGTTCCCAAACGTAGCCTGCGATCTGTCAGGGAATAATTCTGCACTGTGCTCGACAGCAAGATTTCGTTCGGGACCACCGTTTCAATTCCATCCAGCCCGCGCACGATGGTGTAGCGGGTATTGATATGCGTGACTTGCCCGAAATATTTGTCCACCATGACGAGGTCGCCGATAGCAAGACTGCGTTCCAGCAGGATTACGAAGCCCGATACATAACTGCTGACGATTTTCTGCAAACCAAGGCCAAGACCTACGCCGAGCGCACCGCCAAATACCGACAACACAGTCAGGTCGATACCAACCAGTGACAAGCTGAGCAAGACGGCAACTAGTATCAGCAAAGCCTTGCCCATGCGCGCAGCCACCACCCGCATGGAGGAATGCACTGCCTCCATACGCATCAGCCGTTCTTCGAGTACCGCACCCGCCCACAGCGCGATGACCAGAGTCACGAATACCGATGCAGAGGCCTGTGCGATGCTCAGTAGCGAGACCTTGTTGCGACCAACGGGAAGTACAGTTTGGTCGAGATACTGCACCAGTTCCGGCAGAAGCCCGGTAATGTGGAGCGCCACGCCGCACCAGACGATCGTCGCAAACATCTTCTCGAACGCCAGCAGAAAGCCGCCCGCCCTGCCCCCACGTGCGAAAACCCGGCGCAGCACGTAGAACGCGAGGCGGATCAATGCAAAGGATCCCACCAATGGAATAGCGACGCGCAACAGATTGACGTGATGCCACTGCGCGAGGATCGGTTTGGCGATGACGATGAATATGAGTGCCAGCAAGGGCGACATCACTCGCGCAAAGCTTTCCATGCCAAGCCGCACAAATCGCAAGGACATGTCTTGCGAAGACACCTTGCTGCGCAATGCCCGCGCGAGCAGCCAGCCGGCAGCAAGGCAAGCGACGAGCGTAATGATCTGCCACACAAGGCCCGGATCCCGCGAATCGGACCAGAAATCGGCAAGAAGGCTGGACAGGACGGTTTGGTTCATGGCTTGTAGGGGGAAGCGTCTGCGCGATGCCGTTCCCAATTCATTGCATAACGCGCGGCGAGCGCAGGATTATTGCGTGCAATCAGCAGATTCTCCGCATTCTTGTGTTGCGCTGTCCAGGTGAAATTGAAACTGCCGGTAATGACAGCGGCCTCAGGGCGACC
>DASVLM010000005.1:0-8504 GCA_036384875.1 Noviherbaspirillum sp. | reverse complement strand
TGTCTCTCTTTAAACTCCTCTGAGTTTCGCTGAAAATCGTTCCTCTAATCGGGCGGCTGCTTCGTGCGGCCGCCTTTTTTATTGGGGCTTTGCTATTGCGGAAGAGGGTGTCGTGATCTGCCGGGTGAAGTCCACACCCTGCTGAAGCAGGTTGCCAAGCGGCGTAGCGATATAAGGCACGGCCAACGCCAGCATGACCAGGCCGGCTCCGAGCGTGATCGGGAAACCAATGCCGAACAGGTTCAGCTGCGGAGATGCGCGCGTGAGCACACCCAATGCTACGTTGGTAATCAACAGTACAGCGATCATCGGCAGCGCCAGTTGCAGGCCTGCACTGAAAATCAGACCTCCCCATGCTGCAATCTGCCGAAATGCTTCACCTGTCACCGGTGCGGCGGAAATCGGCATGGTGACGAAGCTGTCGGCGAGCGTAGACAGCATCAAGAGATGCACGTTCGTTGCAAGGAAGAGCATCAATGTCAGCAAGGCCAGGAACTGGCTGATGGCGGAGGAGCGTCCATGCGTTTGCGGATCGAAGAAGGTGGCGAAGCCGAAGCCCATCGTCAAGCCGACGACCTCTCCAGCCATTTCCATCGTGGAAAACACGACGCGCATGGCAAAACCCATGGTCAGTCCGATGATGAGTTGCTGCAAGAGTATGAGCAAGCCAACAAGCGACATCGGGTCTGTCGCCGGCAGCGCGGGAACCACGGGAGCAAGAATGAGCGCCAGCATGGCGCCGAACACGACTTTGACCGTTGCCGGCACACTCAGATTGCCAAACAGCGGAGCGGCGGCGATCAAGCCCAGTATGCGGGTGAGCGGCCACAAGAATGCCGCAATCCAGGTGTTGAGTTGAGCGCTGGTTAAGGTAATCATGCCGGATAGCCGCCGTGCAAGGAGGGATATGCGCTATCCCACCATGCCGGGAATGCCGGTGAACAGCTGGCGCATGTAATCAAGCATGACGGAGAGCATCCACGGCCCTGCGACGATCAGTGCGATAAAGATACCGATCAATTTCGGTATGAAAGACAGGGTCGACTCATTGATTTGCGTCGCTGCCTGGAAAATGCTCACGATGAGGCCGACAACGAGCGCGACCAGCAGCAGCGGTGCCGCAATCATCAGCGTGACTTCCATCGCCTGGCGACCCATGGACATGACAGTTTCGGGAGTCATGGCTTTACCTCAATAGAAACTCTGGGCCAGCGAGCCGATCAGCAACTGCCAACCATCGACCAGCACGAACAGCATCAGCTTGAACGGTAGCGACACGATGGCCGGTGACATCATCATCATGCCCATCGACATCAGCACACTCGCAACCACCATGTCGATGATCAGGAACGGGATGAAGATGGCGAAGCTGATCTGGAAGGCGGTTTTGAGTTCGCTGGTGATGAAAGCGGGAATCAGCACGCGCAGCGGCACGTCTTCCGGTCCCTGCAATTGCGGGCCGTTCGACAGCTTCACATAGAGGGCCAGATCGGACTGGCGAGTCTGCTTCATCATGAAGGACTTGAGCGGCGCCACTCCTTTGTCGAGTGCCTGTTGCATCGTGATCTTGTTTTCAGACAGCGGTTGGTAGGCGTCGGCATAGATTTTATCGAAGACCGGACCCATGACGAACAGCGTGAGAAAGAGTGCAAGGCCGACGAGTACCTGATTCGGAGGCGCGGTCTGCGTGCCGAGTGCCTGGCGCAGCAGCGACAGCACGATGATGATGCGGGTGAAGCTCGTCATCATCATCAACGCTGCGGGAAGGAAGGACAGCGAAGTCAGCAGCAGCAGCGTTTGCAGGCTGAGCGAGTAGCTCTGTCCGCCGCCTGGAGCGGGCGTGCTGGTGAAAGCGGGCAAGCCGGATTGCTGCGCAGCGGCCAGTAAAGGCATCAAGAGCAGGGCGGCGGGGAGAAGTCGGGAAAGAGTACGCGGCAAAACGGGTGTGAAGCGACAGCCGGTTCGGATACTAATTGGCATTGCGCTTTTCGATAGTCTGTTTGAGCCATGCGGCAAAACTTCCCGCTACAGGCTCGCCATGTTGTGTCGTCATCGATTCCTGGCGCGGCAAGGTCGAGAGGGCATTCACTCGGCCAGGGGCAACGCCGATCACGATCCATTGATCTGCGACTTCCACCACCATGACGCGCTCGCGATTGCCGACGCTGACGCCGCCCACCACGCGTGCCACTCCGCCGGAAGTTTTACCAGCCACGCCCATGCGTTTGAGGAACCAGGCTGCGCCCACCATCAGTGCGAGAACAACAGCAAGGCCGAGCAAGACCTGGAACATGCCGCCGATGGAAGTAGGCGGCTGGTCGGCAGCATTGGCCATGGGTACGGCCAGCATCAGCGCTGCGAGAGAGAGCCCGAAACGTATCATTTGTTGAGTTTCCGGATTCGTTCGGATGGCGTGATGATGTCGGTCAGCCTGATGCCGAACTTGTCGTTCACCACAACCACTTCGCCCTGCGCAATCAGGCAGCCGTTGACCAGCACGTCCATCGGCTCGCCGGCCAGGCCGTCCAGTTCGACGACCGATCCTTGCGCAAGCTGGAGCAGATTCTTGATCGCGATCTTCGTCCGGCCCAGTTCTACTGTCAGTTGTACCGGGATGTCGAGGATGAAGTCGATATCGTTATGGGTGCCGGTCTTGATACCGGCTCCCGAAAACTCCTGGAACATGGACGCACTGGCCTGCTTGGTCTGCAAAGCAGCCTGTTCCGCGGCAGCCTGCTCGGCAATCGCCGCGCCCCAGTCGTCGTCGGTGGTGCCTTGGCTACCGTTTTCGTCAGCCATGGTCGTCTCCTTGCATCAATTCATGGTCATGTGTACTGTAGGTCAGCAGCTTTTCCACACGAAGAGCGTACTGCCCGTTGAACTTTCCGTAAGTGCATTCCATGACCGGCACGCCGTCCACTTTTGCCGAGATCGTTTCGGGGACCTGAAGCGAGATGACGTCGCCGGCTTTCATGTTCAACACCTCGCCCAGCGTCGCGCGTGCAGTGCCCAAGTCGGCCACAAGTTCCACTTCGGCGGTCTGGATCTGCTGTGTCATCAGCCGCACCCAACGCTTGTCCATCTCCAGCGTTTCGCCCTGCAGGCTGCTGGTCAGGATGTCGCGAATCGGCTCGATCATCGAGTACGGCGTGCAGAAGTGCATTTCGCCGCTGACAGGTCCGAGTTCGATGGTGAAAGTGGTTGCAACTACCACTTCATTCGGCGTTGCGATGTTGGCGAACTGCGTGTTCATTTCCGATCGTACGTACTCGAATTCGACCGGATACACCGGTTCCCACGACTTTGCGTAGGTCTCGAATACGATATCCAGTACGCGCTGGATAATGCGCTGCTCGGTCTGCGTGAAGTCGCGGCCTTCGACGCGGGTATGAAATCGTCCGTCTCCGCCGAACAGGTTGTCGACCAGCAGGAATACGAGGTTCGGGTCGAACACGATCAGCGCTGTGCCGCGCAGGGGCTTGATGTGGACCAGATTGAGATTGGTCGGCACCACGAGATTCCGGATGAATTCGCTGTACTTGTGTACGCGTACCGGGCCGATCGAGACTTCTGCGCTGCGGCGCAGGAAATTGAAGAGGCCGATGCGCAGCAGGCGCGCGAAACGCTCGTTGATGATTTCGAGCGTCGGCATCCGCCCGCGGACGATACGCTCCTGCGTGGCGAGGTTATAGGGGCGTATGCCCGATTCGTCCTCGGGCGCAGCATTTTCATCCTGGTCGCCGGTCACGCCCTTGAGTAGGGCGTCGACTTCTTCCTGGGAGAGAAAATTATCGGCCATGGCTCTTTAGTGCCGTTACTGGATCACGAAGGAAGTGAAAAACACGCCGTTTACCCCTTGCGGTTCCATGTTCGGAGCAAAGGGTTGCTTGATCGCGGCAATGATCTCGTCCTGCAATTTCTTCTTGCCGTCGGGCGTCGAGAGTTCAGACGCCTTTTTGCTCGACAGGAGCATCAGCAGACGGCTTCGCACGAGCGGCATGTACAACTTGATCAATTCGACCTGCTCCTGGTTTGCCACCTGCAATGTAAAGGCGATTTGAAGATACTGTTCACCGACTTCAGGCTGGAGGTTGACGGTGAATTGTTCCATTTGCAGGAAGACAGGCGGCTTGGGCGGTTCGTGCTTGGCCTGGGCTTCTGCGTCGCCGGCAGATTTGTTGCCAAGGAAGTACCACGCTGCACCGCCGCCGGCTGCGAGCGCAAGCAGTATTGCGGCAAGCATGACAACCAGCTTCTTCTTGGACTTGGCTGGTGCCGGGGAGGGCCCTCCCTCGTCAATGGAGACGACCTTGGGCGCGGATTTCGGTGCGGTTGCCATCGTTATTCCTCTGTTCGGCCATTCGGCCAACGCATCGTATTTCCAGGTGCCCCGCAGCTCCTCGTCTGGTAGCTGGAGCACCGATATTGTTGTCAGTGTTCGGGATTAGTTTCTATCAGGATGCGTCTAAAACATGTCGGAAGTCAACGCCAATTCATCGATGCCGGATCGTTGAATCAGACAAAGGTATCAACCAGCCCTTGTCCGGCAACGCTTGATTGCACTCGTCCAGTGGTCTGCATCGGTGCGTCGATTTGCGTAGTGGTGACTTCCATGCGACGAGTACCCGAGGAAAACTGTTGCTGGTCGAATCCGCTTTGCTGTCCGCTCGAACCGCTGCTGACCGTGGCCTGGCCGAGTTGAATCCCGGCGTCGCTCAGCATATCCCGCAGTCGGGGCATGGCTGCTTCCAGCGCCTGCCTGACTTCCGGTTGTGCGGCAACAAACGTGGCATCCGCATGCGAGTTCGTCACATTCAGGACCACCTGCAACGGGCCGAGATCAGGCGGGTTGAGCGTCAGCGAAGCACTTTGCTGTTCGCCGGCGACCATCCACGTTATCTTCTGGCCAAGAGCCTGGTCCCAGCCCGGGGTGCCTACCTGTGGCGCCAGGTGGTTGCCTGCATGGGCAGCAACGACGTTCGCCAAGTTATTGACGGCAGGTTGCGTCAATTGCTGAAGGGTGACAGATGGCTGTGCCGGTGCGGTGTCCTTAGTTTCGACAGCTGCGGGACCGGATTTCACTTCCGCGTGCGCGATTGCGTCTTTCGCCTTGGAGGAAAAATCTTCTGCGGGTTTGGTTGTTGCGCTGTGCTGATCGACAGGCTGCGTATCAGCGGCTTCGATTGTCTCTTTGCCATCCACTGGCTTGCTGTTTGCTACCTTGCCCGGGTCGGGTGGAATTTCCGTGGCGGGCTTGGCAGTCGTTCGTGGCGTGGCAGTAGTAGCGGCGTCGCCAACAGCTTTGCCTGCGTCCTGTTTGGCAGCAACCTGTCCACGGGCCAGGCTCGCCATATCCACTCCGGCTTTTGCCTTGGATTGGATATGGTCGACGGCCGCGGCATCCGCTGAAACGGGTTTGCCGGAGGCCGGGGTTGTATTGACCTGATTGACGCTGGCGACCAGCGCGAGCATGTCGGTCGTTGCGGCTGCGGCGCTATCTTCCGCAGAGGAGGTTGCATCATCCGCAGATTCATCCTTGTCCGATGTCTTGTCCTTGCCGATTTTCTTGCCATCGGGAGTGCGTTTGTCGTCTGCGGGCGCTGCCGGCTTTTGTGCAACCGTTTCCTGCGTCTTCGATGTATCGCCGGAGTTGTTGCGCCCGGCCATCTCGCGCGACAGCACCTGGTTGAATGAAGCATCCGGGGATGTGCCTGGATTGGTTGCCGGTTTGCCGGCTTGGGCTTGTGCCGGAGCTACCGTATTCAAGACTGGAGATGTTTGCATGTAGTCCGCCGTTATCGTTAGCGCTTCTGGCTGGCCAGCCGGGTTGCGTACTCATCCATCAGCTTCTGTTCCCGCTTGCCGGCTTTGCGCTGTTCTTCCTTTTCCATCCGGGTCGCCAGCGTGCCATAGGACATGCGCTTGCGCTCGCTCGATTGCCAGGCGCTGCGCTCAGTGTCGATCTGGCGCCTGGCGTCTTCCACAATCTTTTGCTGGCCCGCGATAGCCGTGTCCAGCTTGTCCAGGAACATCTGGAAATTGCGATAGCCCGCCATGCTTATGCCGGACATCAGCCCCGACTGGAAGCGGGCGTGATAATCCTCGCGATATTGCAGCAACAGCGTCAGTTTTTGTTCCGTGTCCTCGCACGCGCGAATGGCCTGGCCAAGCCGCTTTGCAGCCTCATCGGTTGCATTCGTTGCCAGTTCGATAAGCGTTTCGAGCGCAGGATTGATTGCCATGATTCATTATAGGCTGGCGTTTTGCACGCCTATCCCGCGAATAGCGCTGCAAGTTGCCCCAAGCTCTCGGCAATGCCCGAACGTTCGTGGATGCCCTGTTGCAGGAAGGCTTCGATACGTGGATGAAGTGTTATCGCTTCGTCCAGTACCGGATCGGAGCCGGCACTGTAGGCGCCGACGCTGATCAGGTCGCGGTTGCGCTGGTAACGGGAGTAGAGCTGCTTCAGGCGTCTTGCCAGGCCCTGGTGCTTGTCGTCCGTGATGTTGTGCATCGCTCGGCTGATCGACTGTTCGATGTCGATCGCCGGATAGTGTCCGGCCTCTGCCAGCACGCGATTGAGCACGATATGTCCGTCCAGGATCGCGCGCGCCGAATCGGCGATCGGATCTTGCTGGTCGTCGCCTTCCGTCAGCACCGTGTAGAACGCGGTAATCGAGCCGCCGCCGGCCTTGCCATTGCCCGCCCGCTCAACCAGGGTAGGCAGTTTGGCGAATACCGATGGCGGATAACCCTTGGTTGCCGGCGGTTCGCCGATCGCCAGCGCGATTTCACGTTGGGCCATCGCGTATCGCGTGAGCGAATCCATGATCAGCAGCGCGCTTTAGCCCTGGTCGCGGAAATATTCGGCGATCGTATGCGTGTAGGCTGCGCCTTGCAGTCGCATCAGTGGCGGGGTATCCGCCGGCGCCGCGACCACCACGGAGCGCGCCAGCCCGACCGTGCCCAGTATCTGTTCGATGAATTCCTTGACTTCCCGGCCGCGTTCGCCGATCAGGCCGACGACAATGACATCGGCACTGGTGTAGCGCGCCATCATGCCCAGCAGGACGCTCTTGCCCACGCCGGAGCCTGCGAACAGGCCCATGCGCTGGCCGCGGCCGACCGTCAGCATGCTGTTGATCGCACGGACACCCACGTCCAGCTTGTCGGTGATCGGCGCACGGGTGAGGGGATTGGCCGCGCGAACGTTCAGCGGGGCGGAATGCATGGTGGCCAGCGGCCCGAGGCTGTCAAGCGGGCGTCCTGCGCCGTCCAGCACACGGCCAAGCAATTCTTCACCGACCGGCAAATGGCGCCCGCGGTCGCTTGGCCGTCGGCGTGGATGTGCGACCTTGCCCGGTTTCGGCAGGCTTTGCACGACCTCGACAGGAAATACCCGTGTGCCAGGGACAATGCCTTCGACATCGCTTTGCGGCATCAGGAACAATTTATCGTCCGCGAAGCCCACGACTTCCGCTTCGATGCGGGCGCCGTTCGGCAAAGGCACCGTACAGGCACTTCCCACCGCAAGCTTGAGTCCGACTGCCTCCATGACGAGGCCGGCCACGCGAGTGACTCGGCCTGAAACCTGCATCGGTTCGGCGATGTCCGCAAGGGCCGCGCAATCGCGGAGGTACGCCTTCCAATGCTGGGCGTGACCTTCGGGCGGCGTCATTCCAGCCAGTCCGATTGGCTGCCGAGGGCGTCGGCGATGCGCTGCCAGCGGACGGTCGATGTCGCATCAATCTGGTTGCTGGCAGTTTCGACCCGGCAGCCGCCGCGCTCCATTTGCGGTTCCTCGACGATGCGCCAGCCGCTGTTATGAAGTTCGTCCCCCATATGATGGCGTACGATTGCTGCGTCTTCCGGATTGAGTGCAAGGAGGGCAGGTTGCTGGAGGCTGGGAAGATAGCGTATCGCTTCGCTGACGACCGGCAGGATCAGTTCCGGGCGGACCTTGAGTGCCGTCTTGAGCATGGCTTTGGACAGGTCGAGCGCAAGGCTTAGCATTTCTTCTGCGACGGTTTCGCTTGCTTCGCCGACCTCCTGGCTGAAGGAGGCTGCTATCTGGCGCAGTGCCGCCAGCTCCCGCGCAGCCTGCGCCCGGCCGGCTTCGAGTCCCTCCGACCGGCCTTGCTCGAAACCGGTGGCATGGCCTTGGCGGCGCGCTTCTTCCTGCAATTGCTCGAGATTCCTGGTGAGCCTTTCGGTCTCCAATTTGGCTTGCGCCAGCTCTTCCTGTTCCTTGGGACGTTCGTCGCCAAAGGAGGCCAGCTCCCAGCGCTGGTAAGCAGTCAGCCGTTCTTTGGGGATCACATTAGACAAAAGCGTCGTCTCCCTTCGCGCCTAGTACGATCTGGCCTTCGTCGGCCAGGCGTCGCACGATCTGCAGGATTTCCTTCTGTTGCGCCTCGACTTCCGACAGGCGGACCGGACCTTTGGCTTCCAGATCTTCGCGCATCATTTCCGCAGCACGCTGAGACATGTTCTTGAAGACCTTT
>DASVLM010000004.1:0-2603 GCA_036384875.1 Noviherbaspirillum sp. | reverse complement strand
AGGCCCGGTCGCCTGATTTATTGAAAGCAACAGCGCTCCCACATCACAAAGTGAATCCTATGACCATCTATACGATTGGCCACTCCAACCATCCTTGGGAACGCTTCCTGGAGTTGCTCAAAACTGCAAAGATAGAGGTGGTGATGGATGTACGCAGCTTTCCACGCTCGCGCTGGCCACAATTTAGCGGAGACGCGCTACGCGACAGGTTGGACGTGGCCGGAATCGGGTATCGATATTTTGGAACTGAGTTGGGAGGGCGCAGCGATACGACAACAGTCAGCTATCAAGAAATTGCCAAAAGCGCCTCATTCCGAGAGTCGCTGGAATTGGTTACGAACATCGCTGGCGGTCGGCGGTCAGCCCTGATGTGTTCGGAGCACGAACCTCTCGAGTGTCATCGATGCTTGTTGGTGGGAAGATACCTTGCCGATCAAGGCAGAAAAGTCGCGCATATCTTGCGTGATGGGGCAATTGAAGATCATCGCCTGACAGAACAGCGGCTCCTGCGAAAATTTGACCGTAGATTGCCAGCTGGAACAGATAGAGAAGGTTCCGCCTACACTCTGCAGGAGCAACGCATTCGCCAGATATAATCTTCCCAGCATGGACCTGAAGACAACGTTATGCGAAGAAACAGTTGGTATTTTTGCAATAGTCTCTCAACATGACAAAACCTCTTCCGATTCGAAAAGCCGTCCTGCCCGTCGCCGGCATGGGCACCCGTTTTCTTCCCGCGACCAAGGCCGTCCCCAAAGAGATGCTGCCGGTCGTGGATAAGCCGGTTGTGCAATACGCCGTCGAGGAAGCACGCGAGGCGGGGATCGAACAGTTCGTCTTCGTGACAGGACGCGGCAAGCACATCATCGAAGATCATTTCGATCACGCATACGAACTCGAAGCGCTGCTCAAGGAACGCGAGAAGACCAAGGAACTGAATTCGCTTCTGGAGAGCCTGCCCAAATCCGGCTCGGTCAGCTTCACCCGTCAGCAAAAGCCGCTCGGTCTTGGCCATGCTGTGTGGTGCGCGCGTCACTTCATTGGCAACGAGCCCTTCGCGGTGCTGCTGCCGGACGATCTTCTGGTCGGCAAACCCGGCGCGTTGAAACAGATGGTGCAGGCCTACAACGAAGTCGGCGGCGGCGCGGTCATTGCGGCCGAAGAGAAGCCGCTGGAAGAAGTTCATCGTTACGGCGTGGTCGCCCCGGGCGAGACCAGGGGCAACATCACCGAAGTCAAAGGCATGGTCGAAAAGCCGAAGACGGAGAAGGCGCCGTCGCGGCTGTGCATTGTCGGTCGCTATATCCTTCCGCCGGAGATCTTCGGCGAACTCGACAAGAAGGAAAAAGGCGCCGGCGGCGAGATCCAGCTTACGGACTCCATGCAGCGGCTTATTGGACGCGTGCCTTTCCATGCCGTCAGGACCAATTGCGCCCGCTATGATTGCGGGGACAAGGTCGGCTTCCTGCAGGCCAATATCGCGGTGGGGCTTGCACGCCCGGACATTGCCCCCGCCCTGAAAAAGGTGCTGGGCGAGGTTAAACTCTAAACCGGCCAAGCCGCCGGACGCCGCCCCGGCCAGCCGTTTAACCAGACCGTGCTAAAACGCTGCGGGGCCGTTGCGCGGCCTCAAGCGCTGGTTTAATCACGCAGCCAACATCTGGTCGGGGATATCTTCATGCGGAATATGATTGTCGGCACGGTTTTGGCCGTGGCGTTGATCGCTGGGCTCTTCGCCTTGGCGCACTACTATCCCGCCAAAATCGGCATGGAAGACCCCATGTCCGCCGCTGCGGATATCCAGCCGGGCTTTGTCGGCACCAAGGCCGTGGGCCCATGGCTGCTCATCTGCAAGCCCGGTCCCAAGGTGACCAGCGACAAGAGCCTCGGCCGCTGCCAGCTCAGCCTGATCTATCACCGCAAGGAAAACGCCAAGCAGGTGGTTTTGGTCCTGACGTTCCGGGTTCAGGGTCCCGCCCAGCACCTGGTCGCCATCGTGGTGGTCCCCCCCGTCGTCAAACAGGGCGACGAGATGGACCTGCAGGCCGGTACGAAGCTGCTGAAACTTCCGATTTCCATCTGCAAGAAAACCGAATGCGCCGCCGCTGCGACGCTGGCGCCGAAAGGCGAAGCCGATCTTCTTTCCGTGCCGTCCGCGGCCTTGTTCTTCCCGCCGGCAGCAAACGGCAAAAGAAGCGGCGTTCCCGTGCCGTTTGTCGGTCTCACGGCTGCTATCCAAGCGCTGCGCCGGGCGGAGAAGTGACGGAGTAGTACGCGCTTACAGATATGATGAGTGCAGCAAGCCTTCCCAATTGGCCGTTCGCCCCATGCACAGTTCGGCACGGTGAGTTGCGCAGTGCCGCGCGGGGCTCTCGCCGTCGTTGCATCGGCCCCCCCAAATGCGGCCACTGCGCTGGCTGCAACCATTTCAGCGCCATTCCGCATGCGCTGTTCAAGGCCCCGGTGTTCGACTTCCTCGACGGCGAGATGGGCTGAAAACAGCGCATCTTTGAATCTGTCCTACACGGGCAAACAACACATATTGAACCTCTACTCTCCCTCTATCTCATAGCTCGAATATTTTTTGCCTGGTGAAGGATTTT
>DASVLM010000003.1:0-2793 GCA_036384875.1 Noviherbaspirillum sp. | reverse complement strand
CGCCGACATAAGGCACGACCAGCACCGGGCGGCCGGAGTTGAGCACCACATATTCGGGGAAGTCGGGCATGGTGGCCGGATTGGGTTCGTCGAGATCGGTCTGGCCGATCACCACCAGGTCTGCGTAGCGTGCCTGCAGGCTGATGCCGGCGCCGGCTTCGTCGTCGACAAGACGCGATTCATAGGAGCGCACTTCCGCAAGGCGCACCGTTTCTTCAAAAGACTTCAGGCATTCCTTGCCTTGCTCGCGCAGCACATCCATGTGCGCTTCGAGGTGCGCGGTATAGGCAGCACCGTCGCCCAGCATGCCGGCCTGGTAGATGTAGCGCGACACGCCGGTCGCAGCCGCGCCGATCAGATGGGCTCCCTCTTCGCGTGCGATGGCAGTGGCAAGGCGCAAGCGTTCGGCCGCATGGCGCGATTTGTCGACATGTACCAGAACAGTTTTGTAAGACATCTTGCAGCTCCTTTCTTGTTTTGCGTCGTGGATTGGAGCCACCCCGGCTGCAGATTCCAATGGCCTGCCGGCGTGAACTCCATACGCATTAGCCTATGACTTCGCGTTTGTCTCGTCCAGAAAAAATGTAGTCGGATCAGGCAATAGTTCCGGCAAATTTGACTCACATCAAATTTCGCCCTAGGGTCGGTTCGTAACATCGTGGGCATGCCGATCCCACCCGTTACCTTCCTGAGAAAGCGACAGCGATGAGCGTCAGAAACCTCAAGTATCTGTTCGAACCGCGTTCGGTCGCCGTGATCGGCGCGTCGGAGAAACCGCACAGCGTCGGCGCCACCGTCTTGCGCAACCTCGTGGCCGGCGGCTTCGGCGGCAGCATCCTGCCGGTCAATCCGAAGTACGACACGCTGGCAGGGCTGACGGTGTATCCGAACGTGGGGCAGCTGCCGGAAGCGCCGGACCTGGCCGTGATCTGCACGCCGCCTTCCACCGTGCCGGACCTGATTCGCGACCTCGGCGAGAAAGGCACGCGCGCCGCCATCGTGCTGACCGCCGGACTTTCCAGCACCAAGGACATGCTCGGGCGGACCATGAAGGAGCGCATGCTCGCCGAAGCGAAACCCTATCTGCTGCGCATCCTCGGGCCGAACTGCGTCGGCTTGCTGGTGCCGTCGCTGGGACTGAATGCGAGCTTCGCGCATATCGGCGCAAAACCGGGAAAGATCGCCTTCGTCTCGCAGTCGGGCGCGATGGTGACCGGCGTGCTGGACTGGGCGCAGTCGCGCGGCATCGGTTTCTCCCGCTTCATTTCGCTGGGCGACAGCGCGGATGTGGATTTCGGGGACGTGCTGGACTATCTCGCCGCCGACGCCGACACGCATGCGATCCTGATGTATGTGGAAGCAGTGACCGAGGCGCGCAAGTTCATGTCGGCGGCGCGCTCCGCGGCGCGCGCCAAGCCCACGCTGGTGATCAAGGCCGGCAGGGCACCGGAAGGGGCAAAGGCCGCTGCCTCGCACACCGGCGCATTGGCCGGAGCCGACGACATCTACGATGCCGCCATCCGGCGTGCCGGCATGTTGCGCGTCTATACCACCGCCGATTTGTTCGATGCCGTCGAGACGCTGGCACATGCCAAGCCGCTGCACGGCGATCGCCTTGCCATCATGACCAACGGCGGCGGACCGGGCGTACTTGCAACAGATGCACTGGTCGAGGAAGGCGGCCGTCTTGCCGGCCTCTCCGAAGCCGCGATGACGAAGCTCGATGAAGTCCTGCCGCGCAACTGGTCGCGCGGCAATCCGGTGGACATCATCGGCGACGCACCGGCAGAGCGCTATGCGCAAACGCTCGACGTCTTGCTGAAGGAACCTGAAGCGGATGCCTTGCTCTTCATCCATGCGCCGACCGCCATCGTGCCGAGCGCGGAGATTGCCGCCGCAGTCGCGCCGGCGATCAGGGAAGCGCCGCGCAACGTGCTGGCCTGCTGGCTCGGCGGCGAGTCGGTGGCGCAGGCGCGCGCCACCTTCACGAGTGCGGGTATCCCGTGTTTCGACACGCCGGAAGACGCGGTGCGCGGCTTCCTGCAAATCGTTGAATACCGCCGCAACCAGGCGCTGCTGATGGAAGTGCCGGCTTCGGTGCCGCAAGGCATGGATGAAGACAGGGAGACGGCGCGCAAGGTGGTGCGCGACGCACTCGCGGACGGACGCAGCCTGCTTTCCGAACCGGAGGCCAAGCAGGTGTTGGCGGCTTACGGCATCCCGGTGGTGCGTACCTTCTCGGTGGCGTCTGCCGAGGAAGCCATCGGCCGCGCGAAGGAAATCGGCTTTCCGGTTGCATTGAAGATCCTCTCGCCCGATGTGACCCACAAGTCCGACATCGGCGGCGTGTCGCTCGACCTCGAAACGGCGGAAGCGGTCGCCGCTGCCGCGACATCCATGACCAAACGACTCGCGGAACTGAAGCCCGGTGCGCGGCTGCAGGGATTCACCGTGCAGGAAATGGTGCGCCGGCCGGATGCTCGCGAATTGATTGCCGGCGTCAGCACCGATCCGGTGTTCGGCCCGGTGATCCTGTTCGGGCAGGGCGGCGTTGCCGTTGAAATAATGGCCGACCATGCGATCGCACTGCCGCCGCTGAATACCGTGCTGGCGCGCGACCTCATCTCGCGTACGCGCGTCGCCAGGCTGCTGGGCGCTTATCGCAACCTGGCGGCTGCGGATAACGAGGCGATCTGCAACGCGTTGATACGCATCTCCCATCTCATCGTCGACATTCCGGAGATTGCCGAGCTGGACATCAATCCGCTGCTGGCCGACAGCAAGGGCGTGCTT
>DASVLM010000002.1:0-4887 GCA_036384875.1 Noviherbaspirillum sp. | reverse complement strand
CCAGCACCTGGTCGCCGATGGCGACGCCCACGCGAGGCGCGAGCTGCGTCGATGTCGAGAAGATACCGAACGGCAGGTTCTGGATGGGGAAGGGGCAGCTTGCCTCGTTGGCCGAGGCGATCCAGCTTTTCTGAATCGTCATGGAATGTCCTTGTGTTTGTTCAGCGTTTCGCCGGGTTGAACAGTTTGCCCAGGCCTTGCCAGCAGTCGGTGTAGTTGCGCTGCAGTTGCGGCGATTCAAGCGCGAAGCGCGTCGGGCGAATCACGCGCCGCGTTTCGAACATGAAGGCCATGGTGTCGCCAACTTTTTGCGGCACGCTGGTGTCGATGGCACTGGCCTTGTCGAAGGTTGCAGCGTCGGGGCCGTGGCCGCTCATGCAGTTATGCAGGCTGGCGCCGCCCGGCACGAAGCCGCCGGCTTTGGCGTCGTACTCGCCGTGCACCAGACCCATGAATTCGCTGGCGATGTTGCGGTGGAACCAGGGCGGGCGGAAGGTGTTTTCAGCGGCCAGCCAGCGTGGCGGGAAGATCACGAAGTCGATGTCGTCCACGCCGGGCGTATCGCTCTGCGATTGCAGCACGAGGAAGATGGACGGATCGGGATGGTCATAGCTGATGGAGCCGATGGTGTTGAAGCGGTGCAGGTCGTACTTGTATGGTGCGAAGTTGCCGTGCCATGCCACCACGTCCAGCGGCGAGTGGCCGATGCGTGCGGTCCACAGTTGGCCGCAGAACTTGGCGACGAGCTCGAAGTCGCCTTCGCGGTCTTCGTACGAGGCAACCGGCGTGAGGAAATCGCGCGGATTGGCGAGGCCGTTGGAGCCGATCGGGCCAAGGTCGGGCAGGCGCAGCAGGGCGCCGAAGTTTTCGCAGATGTAGCCGCGTGCCGTGCCGTCGGGCAGTTCGACCTGGAAGCGCACGCCGCGCGGGATGACGGCGATCTCCTGTGGTTCGACTTCCAGCACGCCCATCTCGGTTTTGAAGCGCAGGCGGCCCGCTTGCGGCACGATCAGCATTTCGCCGTCGGCGTTGTAGAAGAAGCGGTTGTCCATCGAACGGTTGGCGGCATACAGGTGGATGCCGCACCCCGACTGTGAAGACGGGTCGCCGTTGCCGGCCATGGTGACGATGCCTTCGATGAAGTCCGTCGGTGCGCCGGGCGCGGGCAATGGGTCCCAGCGCAACTGGTTGGGTGAGGTCGGCAGGCCGGAAAAATCGCTGACGAAGCGTGCGTGCTCGAAGGCGGTGAAGGGAGAATGCTGTGCCGCTGGGCGAATGCGGTAGAGCCAGGAGCGGCGATTCGCGCCGCGCGGTGCAGTGAATGCGGTGCCGGAAAGCTGTTCCGCATACAAGCCGTAAGGTGCGCGCTGCGGCGAGTTCTGGCCTTGCGGCAAGGCGCCTGGCAGGGCTTCGGTGGCGAATTCGTTGCCGAAGCCGCTCTGGTAGTGCAAATCGGATTGCATGGCGCTCCTCCTGTTATTTGAACAAATCTCGAATAAGAGAAAGTCTATCGCGCTGGCTGTGCAACTTGTAACCGTTTCGTGTGTATTATTCTGTACTTCGCGCACAAATTGTGCAACGAATGAAGAAATGGAGAGAATAATGTCCGCAATTACCGTGGATCGCTACGATTTACAGCTGCTGGAGGAATTGCAGCGCGACGGCCATGCAACCAACAGCACGCTTGGAGACAAGATTCATCTTTCCACGTCGCAAGTCAGCCGGCGGGTGCAGCGCCTGGAGGAGGCGAAGATCATCGACCATTACGCCGCCATCCTCGATCCGGCGGCGGTGGGATTGCACGTGGTGGCCTTCACGCAGATCACGCTCGACCGCCAAGGCGCGAATTCGGGCGAAAAGTTCGAGCGCGAAGTCGCTCGCATGCCGCAGGTGCTGGAATGCTTCTCGCTGGCCGGCGAGGCGGATTACATCTTGCGCATCGTCACGCCGGATCTCGCCACGTTTTCCGAGTTCATGAACAAGCACCTGCTGCGCCTCTCCGGCGTGACCAATGTGCGTTCCAACATCACGCTGCACAAGGTGAAGCAGACGCATATCCTGCCGCTCGATCATGTGATGCAGCCGACGGAAAACAAGCAGCGCATCCAGTTCTCGCAATAGCTTCAGTTCTGGCGCATGGTCGTCGCACTTCGTGCTGGAAGGCGTGGCAACATCCCGACTGGTAGAATCGGCGAGCACTTCCATTGCCTCTATCTTTTGCATTCATCTCCTTCGTTTTCCTCATGCCGCATTCCATTTCCAGCCGGCTGTCCGCATTGACAGGCAATCGCACACTGCGCCGGTTTGCCGTTGGCGCGGTGGCCGCTGTCGTCCTCTATGGCGCCTTCGGTTTTTTCGTCCTGCCTGGCATCGTCCGTTCGCAGACGGAAAAACTGATTGCGGAGAAACTTCACAGGCAGGCCACCGTCGGCGCGGTGGCGTTCAATCCGTTCACGCTGGCGTTGACGATGCGCGACGTCAAGCTTCATGAGCCGAAAAGCGAGGGCGTGTTCGTATCGTTCGATACCTTGTTTGCCGACCTTTCATCGATGTCGATGCTGCGCCTCGCGCCGGTGATTCGCGAACTGCGGCTGGTGGCGCCTTATGTTCACCTCGAACGCACTGCACCGAATCGTTACAACATCGACGACATCGTCGAGCTGATATCGAATCAGCCGCCCTCTCCGGAACCGGCGCGCTTTTCCATCAATAACATCCGTCTCGAAGGCGGGCGTGTAGAGTTCGACGACCGCCCGGTCAAGGCGGTCCATGCGGTAACCGACATCGCGCTTGGCATTCCTTTCATTTCTTCGCTTCCCTCGCAGGTCGATATCTTTGTCGAGCCCATGCTGAGTGCGAAGGTCGACGGCTCGCCGTTCGAGTTCAAGGGCAAGGCACGTCCCTTTGCCCATCCGGCGGATGCCGTGGTCGATCTTCAGCTCGACGGACTCGACCTGACGCACTATCTCGACTATCTGCCTGTGAAGCCACGCGCACGCATCCCGAGCGCAAAGCTGGATCTCAAACTCTCCGCGCACTTTCAGCAAGGAGCTGAGCAGCCTGCGCTTTTGCTGGAAGGCGATGCCGCACTGAAAGCGCTAAAGGTTACGGACCTGGATGGAAAACCGGTGCTGAGCCTGCGTGAACTTGGCGTGCATCTGCACGAAGCCGACGTGTTCCGTGGCCGGGTCGATATTTCACGCATCAGCGTTGACGGCTTGCAGGGCGACGTGGCGCGCGGCGAGGATGGGCAGTTGAATCTTGCCCGGCTATTGCCCGCGACGGCGCCGGCTGCCGGTGCGGCCAAGCCCGCCACGAAATCATCCGCACTGCACCTGACGCTCGGCGAACTCGCGGTGCGCAAGGCCGTCTTGCGTTATGCCGACGACCACGCAGCGCAGCCGCAACGTGCCTCGCTCGACAAGCTCGACCTCACGTTGAGCAAGCTTGCTGTCGATACCCGGCAACGCACGGTCAGCATCGGCGAGGTTTCTTCGAGCAATGCCGATCTGCTGTTTACCCGTGGAGCACAACAGGGAGGCAAACCTGCGAAAATCGTCGTGGAGCGGCCCGCTCCGGCTGCGAACGAAACGCAGGCCGGTTATGCCTTCAGCATCGGCAAGACGGCCATCGCCAACTGGACCTTGCGCGCAGAAGACCGTACTGCGCCCAAGCCTATCGTCACGACCGCCGCTCCCGTGGCACTGACGGTAGAAGGCATCTCGAACACGCCGGCATCGAAGGCGCATGTCGACTTCAAGGCAGGCGTCAACAACTCGGGACGCATGGCGGTGAACGGCTCCTTCGGCTTTGCGCCGCTGCATGCCGACCTTGCGCTGGATCTGAAGAATGTCGATATCCTGCCGCTGCAGCCTTTCGTGGCTGGCATGGTGAACCTGCGCGCAACCAGCGCGACGCTTTCTTCCAACGGACACTTGCAACTCGATACCGGTCGCGACGGAAAACTGGTTGGCGGCTTCAAGGGCGATGCCACGCTGGGCAATCTGCAAACCGTGGATAACGTCGATGGCAGCGATTTCCTGCGCTGGAAATCGCTCCATGCCGCCGGCATGGACATGCGCTTCGCGCCGCTCGGGGTCACGGTCGATCAGCTGGCCCTGGACGATTTCTTCGCGCGCATCATCATCGACCCGTCGGGGCGCATCAACCTGCAGGACATCGTGCGCAGCGATGCACGCAAGCCTGCTTCAAAAGCGGAGGGCGCGCAGGTGTCCAAGGACAGCGCGCCCATGCCCCCGATCGTCATCAAGCGCGTGAACCTGCAGAACGGACGCGTGCGTTTCACCGACAACTTCATCAAGCCGAATTACTCTGCCAGCCTGAGCCGTTTCGGTGGCGTTGTTTCGGGGCTTTCGTCCGACCCGGCGAGCCGTGCGGATGTGGACTTGCACGGTGAAGTGAACGGCGCGCCGCTCACTGTCGGCGGACGCATCAACCCCCTGCGTGGCGACCTGTTCCTCGACATCAAGGCCAACGCGCGCGGCATGGAGCTGGCGCCGCTGTCCGCCTATTCGGGTAAGTATGTCGGCTACGGCATCGAGAAGGGCAAGCTGTCGTTCGAAGCAGGCTACAAGATCGACAATCGCAAGCTCGTCGCCGAGAACCGTCTGGTGCTCGAGCAGCTTACCTTCGGCGACAAGATCGACAGCCCCAAGGCCACCAGCCTGCCGGTGAAGTTCGCCGTGGCGCTGCTTGCCGATCGCAACGGTGTGATCGATGTTAACCTGCCGGTTTCCGGATCTCTGGACGACCCGCAGTTTTCCATCGGCGCGATCGTGTTCAAGGCGATCGGCAACCTGATCGCGAAGGCAGTCACGCAACCGTTCGCGATGCTGGGGCATCTGTTTGGCGGCGGCGAGGAAATGT
>DASVLM010000001.1:0-3324 GCA_036384875.1 Noviherbaspirillum sp. | reverse complement strand
AATTTCGCGCTGCCGGAAGTTGCCGCACGTACCAGCGCCTGGCGATGTTCCTCGCGCTTGAGTACCGGCAGGCAGTAGTAATGCGGGCGAATGCCGCCCTTGAAGATTTCGTTGCGGTTGTAAAGGAGGTGGTGCGCGGTGATAGTAGCTGCCGTCGGCCCGGCGGCCTCCTCAACATATTGCGCGGCATCCTTCGTGGTGATGTGCTCGAACACGACCTTCAGCGCCGGCATGTCGTGGCGCAGCGGCTGCATCACACGGTCGATGAAAACGGCTTCGCGGTCGAAGATGTCGATGGCGGGATCGGTTACCTCGCCATGGACCAGCAATGGCATGCCCGCTTCCTGCATTGCCTCCAGCGTCTTGTAGCACTTGGACAAGGAAGTGACGCCAGCATCGGAATTGGTGGTGGCGCCGGCGGGATAGAGCTTCACTCCATGGATGAAACCGCTGTCTTTCGCGCGCCGGATTTCGTCGGGCGGCGTATTGTCGGTCAGGTACAGAGTCATCAGCGGCTCGAAGTCCATTCCGGCAGGCAAAGCCGCGAGAATGCGGTCGCGATAAGCAGCTGCCTGCTCCGTGGTCGTGACCGGCGGTTTGAGATTGGGCATCACGATGGCGCGCGCGAACTGCCGTGCGCTGTGGGGCAAGACGCTGGCCAGCGCCGCGCCGTCGCGCAGATGCAAATGCCAATCGTCTGGGCGGGTCAGGGTGATGCTGGCGGGGGATGTGGTATTGGCAGACATGGCGGCTCTTTCTCTAGACAGCCGCCATTTTACCTGCTCGGCTGGTTTGGGAAACCGGCCGCGGGAAAGGCAGTCAAGCCCGGAATACCGGGCTTGCAGACTACTCAGTGGACGATCTTGGCCAAGAAGTCGCGCGCACGCTCAGAACGCGGTGCGCCGAAGAACTCATCCTTGGTACAGTCTTCGACGATCTGTCCCTTGTCCATAAATACGACGCGGTTGGCAACACGCTTTGCAAACCCCATTTCGTGCGTCACCACCATCATTGTCATTCCCTCCTGCGCCAGGCCGACCATGACATCCAGCACTTCATTGATCATCTCCGGGTCGAGCGCCGAAGTCGGCTCGTCGAACAGCATCGCGATCGGGTCCATCGACAGCGCGCGGGCGATTGCGACACGTTGCTGCTGACCACCGGAGAGCTGGCCGGGAAACTTGTCCTTCTGTGCAATCAGGCCGACACGATCAAGGTATTTCAGCCCCTTCTCGGTCGCTTCCTCATCGCTGCGGCCCAGTACCTTAACCTGTGCAATCGTCAGATTCTGGCGGATCGTCAGGTGCGGAAACAGTTCGAAGTTCTGGAACACCATGCCGATGCGCGCGCGCAACTTCGACAGGTTGGTCTTGGGATCGCCCACCGATATGCCGTCGACGATGATCTCGCCCTTCTGGAAAGGTTCAAGCCCGTTGACCGTCTTGATCAGCGTGGACTTGCCGGAGCCGGACGGGCCGCACACCACCATCACATCGCCCTTGGACACGTGCGTAGTGCAATCGGTCAGCACCTGGAAGCTGCCGTACCACTTGCTGATGTTTTTAATATCGATCATTTGTTGTTCTCCTGAATTCTTGTCTCTGTGCTGTTCGTTAGCGAATGATGGCAACCTTGGTGTGCAGACGCTTGACCAGATACGACAAGCCGAAGCAGAGCACGAAATAGACCACGGCGACGAACAGATACATTTCCACCAGACGACCGTCGCGCTGAGCGATCTTGGATGCTGCGCCGACGAAGTCGGTAATCGACAGCACATACACCAGCGACACGTCCTGGAACAGCACGATGGTTTGCGTCAGCAGCACTGGAATCATGTTCCTGAATGCTTGCGGCAGCACCACGTTACCCATGGTTTGCCAGTAGTTCATGCCCAATGCCTGTCCGGCCCACACCTGGCCGCGCGGGATCGACTGGATGCCGGCGCGCATGATTTCACAGTAGTACGCCGCCTCAAACAGGATGAATGTGATCAGCGATGACGTGAAGGCGCCAACCTGGATCGGTTCCTTCGAACCGATCACCCAAGCGCCGATGTAAGGCACGAGGAAGTAGAACCAGAAGATCACCAGCACGAGCGGAACCGAGCGGATCAGGTTCACATACGTCGTGGCGACCGTGGAAATGATCTTGTTGCTGGACAAGCGCATCATTGCCAGCAGCGTGCCGACAACAATGCCGCCCATCATCGCTAGGAAGGTGAGTTCCAGCGTAAAAGTCATACCCACCTGGAACAGGTAGACCCAGGAACGCTGGATGACGTCCCAATCGAAATTCATCATCTTATTTGCCTCCCGAAATGTAGCCGGGCACGGCAACACGCTTTTCGATGAAGCGCATCAGGTTGACCACGACAACGTTGACCAGCACGTAAAGAATGGTGGCAGCGGTGAATGCTTCGAACACCTGGAAGGAAAATTCCTGCATCGAGCGTGCCCGCGCGGTGAGTTCCATCAGACCGATGGTCAATGCGACGGCACTGTTCTTGATGATGTTGAGGAATTCACTGGTGAGCGGAGGAATGATGATGCGGAACGCCATGGGCAGCAGAACATAGCGATAGGTCTGCGCCTGGGTCAGGCCGAGCGCGGTGCCTGCCATCTTTTGTCCGCGCGGGAGTGAATGAATGCCTGCCGACACCTGCACCGCAACACGCGATGAGGTGAAGAAACCGAGGCATAGCACTGCTGTGATGAAGGGCGCATTCGGCATTGCCTTGATCCAGTCGCCGAGTGCCTGCGGCACCAGTTCCGGCATCACGAAATACCACAGGAACATCTGCACCAGCAGCGGAACGTTGCGGAACAGTTCAACGTAGGCGTTGGCGATACGCTGCGCCCATTTACCGGGCACTGTCCGGATGGTGCCGACAAGCGCGCCGAGGATCAGCGCCATGATCCAGGCAGTCAGTGCAGTTGCCAGCGTCCATGCCAGACCGGACCACAGCGTATCCATGTAAGTTCCGATGCCGTCGGGTGACGGCTCCCAGAATATCCGCCAGTTCCAGTTGTAATTCATTGTGTTGCCCTCGTGTCTCTTGCAGTCTCACGCCTGTCGGCCGCAGCCGGCAGGCTGTTGTTTGTTGTTATTCGGCTGAACAGGAGGCAGCCGCCCTCCCGTTCAGCTTACGACAGTTGGAATTACTTATATACCGCCGGATCACCCGAATCCGTCGGATGAGCAATCACTTTCTTCAACTGCTCGCTCATCGGCCAGTTCAGGTTGATGCCCTTGGGCGGGATCGGCGCCTGGAACCACTTGCCGTAAATGCGGTTGATTTCGCCCGACTTGAACACGTTGATG